>NZ_JXQS01000027.1:0-55605 GCF_000834565.1 Rhodococcus sp. MEB064 | reverse complement strand
GACACCGCCGAACAACCCTTCACAGAAAGCCCCCCGACCACAGGTCGGGGGGCTTTCTGCATTCACGGGTACGGGTGTCCGGACACAGTCCGATCAAGCAGAGTTCCGTCGTGTTCGCGCCGGGATAGTCTCTTACCCATAATGCCGCAGAAACCACGACGCTCGATATCACCCCTCGGTTCCCCGCTGCTCGGGCACACCGAGGAATCCCCGCGTCGCCGGCGTATCCGGGTGCAAGTTTTGCTCACTGTCTTCCTGCTGGGCGCCAACGCAATCGGTGCCGTCATCGTCGGCGCTCTCATCAGCGTGGTCGTGCCGGGACCAGATGTGGTCACACCGCGCGAGTACTGGTGGGTCAACTTCATTCTGATCCCGTGTTACCTGGTGGTGGCGTTCGTCATCGGGGTGGTCTGGGGAACCAAGCGCACTGTCAACGGGCTTCGCTGGGCCATCGAGGATCGTGTTCCCACGCGCAAGGAGCAGAAGCGCACGCTGGCGATGCCGTGGCGGCTCACCCGGTTGCAGATCGGTTTGTGGATCGCGGGGCTCGCGATCGTGACGACGGCCGACGGCATCATCGATCCGAACTCCATTCCCAAGGTCGCCTTCACCATCGCGTTCGGTGGTGCGACCGTGTGTGCGTTCAGCTACCTCCTCACCGAGTTCGCGCTACGCCCTGCCGCGGCGCGTGCGCTCGAGGCCGGCGATCTCCGTCGCATCCGCCTCGCGGGCGTCATGGGCCGATCGCTGCTGTCCTGGCTTCTGGGTACCGGTGTCCCCGTGGCTGGTCTGATGGTGATCGCGATCGCGTCCTTCATCCGTGACGACACCACGGCCGATCAGTTCGCCGTCGCGATCCTGTCGCTCGGCGGGATCACGTTCCTGTTCGGCTTCGCACTGACACTGCTCGGCGGCCTGGCGACGACGGCGCCCATCGACAACGTGCGCTCGGCGATGGTCGAGGTCGAACGGGGCAACCTCGACGCTCGGGTGTCCGTGTACGACGGCACGGAACTCGGAGAACTGCAGAGCGGTTTCAACCGGATGGCCGAGGGGCTCGCGGAACGCGACAAGATTCGGGACCTCTTCGGCCGCCATGTCGGCATGGAGGTCGCGGAGGCGGCGCTCAAGAGCAATCCGGAGCTCGGCGGGGAGGAGCGGGACATCGCCGTCTTCTTCATCGATCTGATCGGATCCACCGAGCTGGCGTCGTCGCAGCCGCCGGCTCAGGTCGTCGACCTGCTGAACCGCTTCTTCGACGTCGTAGTCGACGAGGTGGACAAGCACCACGGGTTCGTCAACAAGTTCGAGGGTGATGCGGCACTGGCAATCTTCGGTGCACCCGGTGATCTCGACGATCACTGCGGGGAGGCACTGAACGCGGCACGCGCCATCATGCGGCGCCTCGAGCTCGAGGTCCCGGATTGCCAAGCAGCCATCGGTATCGCGTCGGGCCGTGCAGTGGCGGGCAACATCGGCGCGAAGCAGCGGTTCGAGTACACGGTCATCGGTGATCCGGTGAACGAGGCTGCACGACTGTCCGAGCTCGCCAAGACCGCGGACGGACGTCTGGTGGCGTCGGCACGCACGGTGGAGCACGCACACGACCAGTCGAGTGAGGAGTGGTCGTTCGGCAAGAGCGTGACCCTGAGGGGGCGGTCGGAGGAGACGCAGCTCGCGACCCCTGCCTGACTCTGCCCAACCCGGTCGATAGGGTTGGCCCGTGCGTCTGGTCATTGCTCGGTGTCAGGTCGATTACGTCGGCCGCTTGACGGCCCATCTGCCGTGGGCGAAGCGTCTGCTACTCGTCAAGTCCGACGGATCGGTGAGCGTCCACGCGGACGATCGGGCCTACAAGCCGCTGAACTGGATGACGCCGCCGTGCTGGTTGGTCGAGAACCCCGCCGAGGCGCTCCCCGCGGACGGCGACGTCGTTCCGGCGGATCGGCAGCTGTGGGTCGTGACCAACAAGGCCGGTGAAGAACTGCGCATCACCATCGAGGACATCGAGCTCGACACCAGCCACGAGCTCGGAATCGATCCCGGCTTGACCAAGGACGGCGTCGAGTCGCATCTTCAGGAGTTGCTCGCCGAGCACGTGCACACCCTCGGAGACGGATACACGCTGGTGCGCCGGGAGTACCCGACGGCGATCGGCCCCGTGGACCTGCTGTGTCGCGCGGAGGACGGTGCGACGGTCGCGGTGGAGATCAAGCGTCGAGGCGACATCGACGGTGTCGAGCAGCTGACCCGCTATCTCGAACTGTTGAACCGCGATCCGCTGCTCGCCCCGGTACGGGGCGTGTTCGCGGCCCAGCAGATCAAGCCGCAGGCGAAGACGCTCGCGCACGACCGCGGGATCCGTTGCCTCACATTGGATTACGATTCGCTACGCGGTATCGAGTCGTCCGACTTCAGATTGTTCTGACACGGTCGCCTACGATCGGGGCTGTGCCGCGGCGTAACAATCAGCGAACCGGCCGCTCGGGACGGGCGGACCGGCCTGCTCCGACGTTCGGGAACTCGACTGCCCGCAGGGAGGCCGGGCCCGCGTTCGACGGCGACGAGGAGTACATAGTCCGTCCCGTCCCCGGCGCGCGAGCCACCAAGCACTACCGTTGCCCCGGATGCGACCAGGAGATCTTTCCCGGTGTCGCGCACGTCGTGGTGTGGCCGTCCGATCGCATCGGGGGAGCGGACGACCGTCGACACTGGCACACGGGCTGCTGGTCCGGCCGCAGGACCAGAGGCCTCACTCGCCGCTGGTCCTGACCCCGCCCTGCTTACGTGGCGTCGACGGACGTGTCCGAGTCCTCGTCGTCCAGCAGGGTCTCGTCGATCTCGAGGTCGTCCGGGGCGAGAGGCGCGTCCAGCAGTTCGCTCTCGCGGTTGACCGACGCCAGCATGGCCGGCACGGAATCCAGCTGCCCGCGGATCCCCAACAACTGCGCCAGGACTCGGCCACGCAGAACCCGGAGTTCCTCGGCCAGTTCCTTCGCGTGTGCGATACGACGCTCGGACTGCTCGGTGGCGGCCTGCAGTCGACGCTTGGCCTCCGCGGTGGCGTCGGCAAGCCTGCGCTCGGCCTCCGCCTTGGAATCGGCCTCGAGCTCGTTGACGGCGTTCATCACCTTGGTGCGGCGATCGACCATGGTGATCTCGAAGTCTTCCTGCGCTGCGGCCCGCTTCTTCTCGGCCTCGGCGGCCAGGCGATCGCGCTCCGCCTGGGCTTCTTCGATGATGCGCGCGGCCGTGGTGCGAGCCTCGGCCAGCGTCTGTTCCTGCTCGGTCTCGAGCGCGGACCGTCGGTCCTTCAGCTCGGCGACCAGGCCCTCGTACTCCCCGCGCATACGCGCCGCGTCCTGCTCGGCGATGGACACGGTCTCGGCTGCTTCGGCCTCGGCCTTGGCGCGAACCTCGGAGGCCTCGTCGGAGGCGAGGCGCAGCATCCTGGAGATGCGATCGCTCATGCCCTCCGCGGTGGTGGGGGGAACGGACAGACGGTCGATGTCCTTACGGAGATCGTCGATGTCGTCGCGAGCGTCTTCGAGCTGGACCGCGAGATCGCGGGCCTGAGCCGCTGCGGCATCCCTGTCGGTGGAGATCACCCGGAGTTCGGCGTCGAACCTCTCGAAATACCGCTGGACCTCGTCTTTGTCATATCCCTTGCGGGCGATGCTGAAAGGCAGGGAGCTGCTACCGGTGACGTTCTCTGGGGCCATGGGCACAACTTACCGTCACGCGCCCCGTTATTGCTGTCGGGTCGTCGACCAGCTGTCCGAGATACGCGGGTCAGTGTGCGGCAGGTTCGACCAGTTCCACCAGCACACCGCCGGCATCCTTGGGATGGACGAAGTTGATGCGCGAGTCGGCAGTGCCTCGACGGGGAGCGTCGTACAGCAGCCGCGCGCCGCGGTCGCGCAGGAACGTTGCGACTTCCTCCACGTCCTTCACCCGGAAGGCGAGCTGCTGGAGTCCCGGACCGTTGCGGTCGAGGAACTTCGCGATGGTCGACGACTCGTCGAGGGGCGCGAGCAGCTGGATCTGAGCGGCGCCGCTGTCGGCTCCCGGCACGGAGATCATGGCCTCGACGACGCCCTGGCTCTCGTTGACCTCACGGTGGGTCACGGTCATGCCGAAATGCGAACGGTAGAACTCGATGGCTGCGTCGAGATCCGGGACCGCGATACCGACGTGATCGATGGCGGTGACCAGACCGGCCGACACCGCATCCGCCGTGGCCGTGGTCTCCTGGGTGCTCGTCATGCTTTGACGTTAGACCTTTTCGGGCCGGGTGTATCGGTGGTGTGAGTCACAATCGAAGCCCGGTTCCGTTGGTGACAGCCCAGTGAGGACCTACGGCAGAATAGGGGCATGGCCGACAACCGTGTTTCCAGCACCGACATCCCCGCGACCGGTCCGGCGGTCGCTCCACCGATCGTCCGGTGGTTCCGGATCGTGGCGATCGCCGAGGCGATCACCTGGGTCGCGCTGCTGATCGGGATGGCCGTGAAGTACGTGCCGGACCCGAACATCGACAGTGGTGTCCGTATCCCCGGCATGCTGCACGGTGCCGTCTTCGTGCTGTACCTCGTCGTGACCGTCCTGACGGCACTGGCTCTGCGCTGGAGCAAGGGCCTGACGGTCGTGGCCCTGCTCGCCAGCATCCCGCCCTTCGGGACCATCATCTTCGAGGTGTGGGCGTCGCGGACCGGACGGCTGGTCCGTACCGCTGTGCCCGCATCACCACAGCGCGTCGACAAGTGACAAAATAGCGGCGTGACTCGACCCGGATCTCGTCCCCCAGTACGCCCGTCCGCCGCTGCGGCCGCCGCCATGTCCGGAGCCGTCGACCTGTCCGCGCTCAAGGCCAAGGCGCAGGCTGCCGCAGGCCCTCCGCCTCCGACCGCCGAGAACGGTCTGGCAGTGTCCATCACGGTCACCGAGCTGGACTTCGAGGCCGAAGTGCTCGTGCGGTCCAACCAGGTTCCGGTGATCGTCAACCTGCTCTCGCCGCGCTCCCCGCAGTCGCTCCAGCTCACCACCTCGCTCGAGGCCCTCGCTGTCGAGGGCAACGGTGAGTGGGTGCTGGCGAACGTGGACGTCGACGTCAATCCGCGCATCGCGCAGGCTTTCGGGGTCCAGGCAATCCCCACCCTTGTCGCCGTGGCTGCCGGGCAGCCGCTCGCCGATCTCCAGGGTCTGCAGCCGGAAGAGAGTTTGCGGGAATGGCTCGCGGCCATCGCCCGCGCCGTGGAGGGCAAACTGACCGGACCGACGGGAGCCGACGGCCCCGCGCCCGAGCCCGAGGACCCGCGTTTCGACGCGGCCGAGAACGCTCTCGCCGACGGGGATCTCGTTGCGGCCGAGGCTGCGTTCCAGGACATCGTCGATGCCGAGCCGGCCAACAAGCAGGCGCTGAACGGTGTCCGACAGGTTCGGTTCCTCGCCCGCATCCAGGATCTGCCCGAGGGCGTCCTGGAGAAAGCGGATGCGGCTCCCGACGACGTCGACCTGGGTCTGCAGGCTGCCGATTCGTTGCTGTACCAGCAGCGGACCGAGGACGCGTTCGCTCGGGTCATCGCCCTCGTCGCCCGTACACGCGAGGACGACCGTGCCCGCGCACGGGCCCGGCTTCTGGAATTGTTCGAGCTGTTCGACCCGGCGGATCCGCTGGTGGTCGCTGCACGACGCAAGCTTGCGACGGCTCTCTACTGACCGGTTCTCGTCAGCGGTAGCGCCCGTCGCACGCGTCCTTGCCGCCGAGGACTCCCCAGCGGAACGCGTCGACACGCGAGAAGCCGCTGGGGACCGTGCGACCGTCGACGTCACTCGCCGCGAGTCCGTCCGACAGCAGTCCGGACACCGCCTCGTCCAAGTCGCCGGGGGAGAGCGTGACCGCCAGTCCGGCCGCGACGGTCGGATCCGTCGGGCTCAGCGCTGCCGTCACGGCGCCGGACAGGCAGGCCGACCGCAGGGCGGTGCGCGCATCGGTCAGGGAATGGCCGGCGTCCTTCTGGACCGCGAGGACGTAGCGGGAGACGAAGAGGACGTAGGCGCCGTAATCGCCGGTGACGTCCACCGGCACGACAGCGTCGTCGCTCATCTCGGTGGGACGTCCACGATCTGCCAGGGCATTGACGGAGATGCCGATTATGTCCGTGGACGGGCAGTACGACACCGGTTCGGTGGTGTCCGCGTCGGGACATCCGGTGTCCGCACCCGAGTAGTCCACCGTCGGAGGTGAATCCGTCGGCATGACCTGTTCGAAGGTCTTCGCGAACTGCTCGAGCGTGTCGCGCGTCACCGGGAGCTCACCGGTATCGAGTGGGCTGTCGAACTGTCGCGGCAGAGTCGAGCGCCGCGATTCGACCTCCTTCTCGTCGATTCGCGTGCACGATTCGGCGCCGTCGGTGAACCCGATCTGAGCGGCGGTGACGCGCTCGAAGGCGGACCCGTGCACGGAATCCGGATCGTTCGGATCCACGTCCCGCACCGCGACGGTTGCGGCGAGGACGTCGTTCAGTCCGTCCGAGGTGTTCAGCGTGAAGTGAGTCGAGTCGCCCTCGGCGACGTGCCTCATGAAGGCGCCGGCGAAGCAGTCGGCCTGCTGCTCGGCGACGATCGTGGGATCGTCGTCGCCGATCAGTCCGGATTGCGTCTGCACGGCGTGTCCGTACTCGTGCGCCAACACCATGACGACCGACATGGGGCCGAAGGCGTCGACCATCGCGGGCATCAGGACGCCGCGGTCCCAGCCGATGCTGTCGTCGAGGGAGCAGTACCCCGCGTTGGCGAGCCCGTCCGTCGTCTCGTCGCAGAAGATCGGACCCTCGCCGGGTTCGTCGGACGAGTCCCACGACACCAGTGACCGGATGGGCTGGAACGATCCGCGGAACAGCGTCGAATAGGTCGTGCGCCAGAACTTCTGGATGTCGTCCACTGCATCGGCGGCCAGAAGGTCGGTCTCGGTTCCGGCGAAGCCGACGACGTCGAGTTGGGCGTGACCGACACCGGGACGAGGACCGGAGGGACCGTCCGTGACCGGCAGGCCCGCCACGGTGAAGGGGTCGTCGTAGATGGAGACGGCGGTGCCGTCGATCACGGACCCGCACGAGGACAGGACCGTGACCGCGGCCAGCGCGAGGAGGCTCGCGGAACCGAAGGTGCGGAGAGGCCCGCGGCGAGTCGATCCATCGATATCGACGCGAGCCCCGACCATCATCTCTCCAGTCTGAGCCAGATCGCTCCGTAAGGCGGCAGGGCGACGCGGGCGGATGCCGGTCGACCGTGCCATGAATGCTCCGTTGCCGTCACCTCGCCGAGGTTGCCGACTCCCGAACCGCCGTAGACCTCCGCGTCGGTGTTCAGGATCTCGACCCAGCGACCCGGCTCGGGTAATCCGACACGATAGTCGCCCTTGGGTGAGCCGGAGAAGTTGAACAGGCACGCACTGACGGATCCGTCGTCGCCGTAGCGCAGGAAGCTCAGCACGTTGTTCGCCGTGTCGTTCGCGTCGATCCACGAGAATCCGTCGGGGGAGCCGTCCTGCGTCCAGAACTCCGGCCCGGCGACGTAGGTGCGGTTGAGGTCACCGACGAGCTGCTGCACACCGCGGTGCAGTGCGCCGACGCCGTCGTCACCGATTTCCCACCAGTCGAGCCCGCGTTCGTCCGACCACTCGGCCGTCTGCCCGAACTCCTGGCCCATGAACAGCAACTGCTTGCCCGGGTGAGCCCACATGTACGCGAGCATTCCGCGCAGTCCTGCGGCCTTCGCCCAGTCGTCGCCCGGCATCCGGGACCACAGAGTGCCCTTGCCGTGGACGACCTCGTCGTGGCTGATGGGAAGGACGAAGTTCTCGCTCCATGCGTAGACCAGGGAGAACGTGACCTCGTGATGGTGGTACGCGCGGTGGATGGGGTCGCGCCCGACGTAGCCGAGCGTGTCGTGCATCCAGCCCATGTTCCACTTCATGCTGAAGCCGAGTCCGCCGACGCTGGTGGGCCGGGTGACACCGGGCCACGACGTCGACTCCTCCGCCACGGTGACGACACCGCGGTGGAGCTTGTGGACGGTGGCATTCATCTCCTGCAGGAACGCCACGGCCTCGAGGTTCTCGCGACCGCCGTAGATGTTCGGCGACCATCCGCCCTCGGGGCGCGAGTAGTCGAGGTAGAGCATCGAGGCGACCGCGTCGACACGGAGTCCGTCGATGTGGAACTCGTCGATCCAGTAGAGGGCGTTCGCGACGAGGAAGTTGCGCACCTCGGTGCGGCCGAAGTCGAAGACGTAGGTGCCCCAGTCCAACTGCTCGCCGCGCTGCGGGTCGCCGTGCTCGTAGAGGGGAGAGCCGTCGAACCGTGCGAGGGCCCAGTCGTCCTTCGGGAAGTGCGCGGGAACCCAGTCGACGATGACGCCGATGCCGTCGCGGTGCAACAGGTCGACGAAGGCACGGAAGTCGTCGGGGGAACCGAACCGCGACGTCGGAGCGTAGTACGACGTCACCTGGTAGCCCCACGATCCGCCGAACGGGTGCTCGGCGACCGGGAGGAGCTCGACGTGCGTGAAGCCCGTCTCGCGGACGTGAGCCGAGAGTTGCTCCGCCAGTTCCTGGTAGTTCAGGCCGGGACGCCACGACGCGAGGTGCACCTCGTACACGCTCATCGGGGCGCGGTGAGGTTCGAGTTCGGCTCGCGCGGTGATCCACTCGTCGTCGTTCCACTCGTAGGTGGAGTGGTTGACGACCGACGCGGTGGACGGCGGAACCTCGGTGGCGAATGCCATCGGGTCGGCCTTGTCCTTCACGGACCCGTCCTTGCCGTGCACGCGGAACTTGTACAGCGTGCCCGCGCCGATGTCGGGAACGAACAGCTCCCACACACCGGTGGTGCCGAGAACTCGCATGGGCCAGGTCTGCCCGCCCCAGCCGTCGAATTCGCCGACGACGGTGACGCCCACGGCGCCGGGCGCCCAGACGGCGAACGACGTTCCGGTGACGGTGCCGTCCGGCGTGGTGTAGCTGCGGGTGTGCGCGCCGAGGATGTCCCACAACCGCTCGTGACGGCCTTCGCCGAAGAGATGCAGATCGAGTTCCCCGAGCGTGGGCAGGAACCGGTATCCGTCAGCGACGGTGACGGTATGGCCACCCGGGTATTCCACGCGCAGACGGTAGTCCGCGAGATCCTCGACCGGCACCTCGGCGGAGAACACACCGTGGGCGACGTGGGAGAGCTCGTATTCCTTCCCGCCGATGAGGGCGGTGACGCTGAGAGCGTTGGGCCGCAGGCTGCGGATGGCGGTCCCGCCCGGCACCGGGTGCGCACCCAGCACGGAGTGCGGATCGTGGTGGTGGCCGCGTGCGAGCAGCGACAGGTCGTTGCCGCTCGGTGCGGCGAGCGTGTCGGACCCCGAACCGGGGGAGGTGCGTTCCGTCATGACTGTTCCTTCCGGAAAGCGAGTTCGGTGCGGAGTGAGTACGGGACGGGCGGAAGCGCCAGGATGTGCGCTACCGAGCGCCACGGCTCGAGCTTGACGTAGTTCGCCTGACCCCACTGGAATTGTTGGCCGCTGACCTCGTCGGTGACGGTCAGGTGCTCCTGCCAATCGCGTCCGATTGCCGGCATGTCGATCCAGACGGTGCCTTCCTCGGCGCCGAACGGGTTCAGGTTGATCACGACCAGCACGGCGTCGCCGGTGACCGGATCGAACTTCGAGTACGCGATCAGCGCATCGTTGTCGATGCTGTGGAAATGGATGTTGCGCAGTTGCTGCAGGGCCGGGTGCGCCTTGCGGATCGCGTTCAACGTGGTCAACCACGGCTCGAGAGATTCTCCGCGTGCGCGGGCTCCCTCGAAATCGCGGGGACGGAGCTCGAACTTCTCGGTGTCGAGATACTCCTCGCTGCCCTCGCGGACCGGAACATGTTCGTAGAGTTCGTAACCCGAGTAGACACCCCACGTCGGCGACAGCGTCGCGGCCAGGGCTGCCCGCAGCGCGAACATTCCGGGTCCACCCGTCTGCAGGCTCTCGTGCAGGATGTCCGGAGTGTTGACGAAGAGGTTCGGACGCCCGAGATCGGCCTTCGCGGCGATCTCCTGACCGAACTCGGTCAGTTCCCACTTGGCCACACGCCACGTGAAGTACGTGTAGGACTGCGTGAATCCGCGTCGGGCGAGCCCGTACAGGCGAGCGGGACGCGTGAACGCCTCGGCGAGGAAGAGGACCTCGGGGTCGGTCTTCTTCACCTCGGCGATCAACCACTCCCAGAAGTCCGGCGGCTTGGTGTGCGGGTTGTCGACCCGGAAGATCTTGACTCCCTGGCTGATCCAGAATCTGACGACGCGCAGCACCTCCGCGTAGATGCCCTTGCGATCGTTGTCGAAGTTGACCGGGTAAATGTCCTGGTACTTCTTCGGCGGGTTCTCGGCGTAGGCGATGGTGCCGTCGGGGAGAACGGTGAACCAGTCCGGATGAGCCTTCGCCCACGGATGGTCCGGTGCGCACTGCAGCGCCAGGTCGAGCGCGACCTCGAGGCCGAGCTTGCGTGCGGCCGTCACCAGAGCGCGGAACTCCTTGACCGTGCCGAGCTCCGGGTGCACCGCGTCGTGCCCGCCCTCGGAGGCGCCGATGGCCCACGGCGAGCCCACGTCGGTCGGGCCGGGGGTCAGAGTGTTGTTGCGGCCCTTGCGGTTCACTCTGCCGATCGGATGGATCGGCGGGAAGTACACGACGTCGAAGCCCATCGCCGCGACGCGGGGGAGTGCGCCGATCGTGGTCTCGAACGTGCCGTGTCGCGGAGTGCCGTCGTCGTTCCACCCGCCGGTCGAGCGGGGGAACAGTTCGTACCAGGAGCCGACCAGCGCCGCGCGCCGGTCGACCCACACGTTGATGGCCTCGCCGCGCGTCACCAGCTCGCGCAGAGGCTTCGCGTGCAGAAGCTCGCGCACCTCGGTGGTGAACGCCGGGGACACCCGCGACGGCAGCGGCGCGTCACTACGGAGCGCCGCGACGACGTTCTCGAGGAGGGGCTTGTCGGCCCGGTCCACGTTCTTGGTCGCGCGCTCGAACAGGCGTGCCCCGGTCTCGAGATCGTTGGCCAGTTCCGCCGGCCCCTGGCCGACGCCGAGCTTGGCCTCGACCGCGTGCATCCAGGTGGCGATGGGATCGCCCCACCCCTCGACGCGTGCGATCCAGAAACCTTCGGTGTCCGGAGTGAAGACTCCGTGGAAGATGTCGGGCTGTTCACCGGGAGTCATCGGGATGTGAACCGATTTACCCTGGCCGGGCCCGCGGACCGCCAACGTCGCGTTGACGGCGTCGTGTCCCTCCCGCCACACCGCGGCGGTGATCGGGAAAGTTTCTCCCACAACGGCCTTGGCGGGATATTTACCGGACGATGTGTTGGGTAGTACGTCGTCGATGCCGATACGGCCTGTCACCGAAGCCCCTTTTCTGCTGGTTGTCGCCAGTTCTATGGTGTCGGGCTGAGCCTGAAGTTCAACCGTAGACGAACCGGCTCGGTCTTTCTCGGAACCGACCGAGAGCACGACCGCGACCCGACGTGAGGGCACGGAGCATCCTCGGATCTCTCGTGCGTGATGTACCCGCACGGCAGTTCTGCAAACGCTTTTCCGGCGTGCGCGAGCTCTCCCGGCAGTAGTCTTCGGAATCGTGAAAGCCCTCCGCAGGTTCACCGTCCGCGCACAACTCCCGCCTCGTCTGTCCGGGCTGGCCGAATTGTCCGTCAACCTGCGATGGTCGTGGCACCCGCCGACGCTGGAGCTCTTCGAGAGCATCGATCCCGAGCTGTGGGTCAGCGGTGACCGCGACCCCGTCCGCATGCTCGGTGAGGTGCAGGCCTCGCGTCTGCAGGCACTGGCCGAGGACGACGAGTTCGTCCGGCGGGTCGACGACCTGGTCGACGACCTGCACCTCTACCTCGCGCAGCCGCGGTGGTTCCAGAAGCAGGTCGACGCGGGCGAGGACCTCCCCGTCGGGATCGCCTACTTCTCGATGGAGTTCGGTGTCTCGGAGGTGCTGCCCAACTACTCGGGCGGCCTGGGAATCCTGGCCGGCGACCACCTCAAGGCCGCGTCCGACCTGGGCTTGCCGCTCATCGGCGTCGGCCTGCTCTACCGGTCCGGCTATTTCCGCCAGTCGCTGACCGCGGACGGTTGGCAGGCCGAGCGGTACCCGTCGCTCGACCCTCAGGGGCTCCCGCTGCGGTTGCTCACCGACGAGTCCGATGCCGCCGTCCTGGTCCACGTAGCCATGCCCGGCGGTCGTGTGTTGCGCGCGCGCATCTGGATTGCGCAGATCGGCCGTGTTCCGCTGCTGCTGCTCGACTCGGACATCGCCGACAACGACCCGGAACTGCGCGGCGTGACGGACCGCTTGTACGGCGGCGACCAGGATCACCGCGTCAAGCAGGAAATTCTCGCAGGTGTCGGCGGAGTCCGGGCCGTGCGCGCCTACACCGAGTACCACTCGCTTCCGGCGCCGAGCGTCTTCCACATGAACGAAGGTCACGCCGGTTTCCTGGGTCTCGAACGCATCCGCGAGCTGCACGTCGACGGCCTCGACTTCGACGCCGCGCTGGCGGCGGTGCGAGCCTCCACGGTCTTCACCACCCACACGCCCGTTCCCGCCGGCATCGACCGGTTCCCGGCGGATCTGGTCCGGCTGTACTTCGGGGACGGCACCGCCGACTCCTCGCTTCTGCCGGGTATCGAGATGGAACGCATCCTCGAGCTGGGCCGTGAGAGCGACCCGACCGTGTTCAACATGGCGCACATGGGTCTGCGATCGGCGCAGCGCGCCAACGGTGTGTCCAAGCTGCACGGCATCGTCAGTCGAGGCATGTTCGACGAGCTGTGGCCGGGCTTCGACTCGTCCGACGTCCCCATCGGCTCGGTCACCAACGGTGTCCACGCGCCGACATGGGCGTCGCCGCGCTGGCTCGACCTCGCGAAGCGGACCGTCGGATCCGACAGCATGGAGGAAGCGCGCGGGTGGGAGCAGCTCGCCGACGTTCCCGCCACCGAACTGTGGGAGACGCGCTCGGCTCTGCGCGCCGAGCTGGTGACGGAAGTGCGTCGGCGCGTGCGCAATTCGAGCCTCGAACGCGGATCGACGGACGCCGAACTGGCGTGGACGGACGACGTGTTCGACCCGAACGTGCTCACCGTGGGCTTCGCCCGCCGCGTGCCGACGTACAAGCGGCTGACCTTGATGCTGCGTCAACCCGAACGTCTGCGCGCGATGCTGCTCGACCCCGACCGTCCCGTGCAGTTGGTCGTCGCCGGCAAGTCCCACCCGGCCGACGACGGCGGCAAAGCGCTGATCCAGCAGATCGTGCGTTTCGCCGACCAGCACGACGTGCGGCACCGCATCGTGTTCCTCCCGGACTACGACATGTCGATGGCCCGCTACCTCTACTGGGGCTGCGACGTCTGGCTCAACAACCCGCTCCGTCCTCTCGAGGCCTGCGGCACATCCGGCATGAAGTCCGCGCTCAACGGTGGACTCAATTTGTCCATCCGCGACGGGTGGTGGGACGAGATGTACGACGGCGAGAACGGCTGGGCCATCCCCACCGCCGACGGCATCGTGGACGAGAACAGGCGTGACGATCTCGAAGCGGCGGCGCTGTACGAACTGCTCGAGAAGTCGGTGCTGCCGAAGTTCTACGACCGCGGCGCCGACGGCCTGCCGGCTCGCTGGGTCGAGATGGTGCGGCACACCCTGACAACGCTGGGTCCGAAGGTGTTGGCGTCCAGGATGGTTCGCGACTACACGGCGCAGTACTACGGTCCGGCCGCCCGGGCGGGAGCCGCCGTGATCACCGACGACTACGCCGGAGCGAAGGCACTGGCCGAATACCGCCGACGCGTCGACTCCGCCTGGTCGGACATCACGGTGACCGACGTGGACGCCGACGGGTTGCCCGACACGCCGGTACTCGGATCGTCGCTGACCCTGTCGGCCACGGTCGCTCTCGGTGGGCTCAGTTCCTCGGATGTGTCCGTGCAGGCAGTGTTCGGCCACGTCGATCAGGACGAGCAACTCCGCGACGTGGTCAGCGTTCCGATGACGCACGAAGGAGGAGCGTCGGGCGGAGAACGGTTCACCGTGACGACGACGCTTCCGCTGTCCGGGTCGGTGGGCTACACCGTGCGGGTGCTGCCCCACCACGCGCTGCTCGCGGGAGATGCCGAGTTGGGACGCGTCGCGGGACCGGTGGGCTGACTCAGGCCGGGTCGGCGGTGAGCCGGGTGAGCGCCTTGCGGACGATCTCCGGGTCGGTGGTCTCCCAGAACGGCGGCAGCGACGCCCGCAGGTAGCCGCCGTAGCGCGCTGTAGCGAGGCGGGAGTCGAGGACCGCGACGACACCCTTGTCGTCGACGCTGCGCAGAAGTCGGCCCACCCCCTGGGCGAGCAACAGAGCAGCGTGGTTGGCGGCGACGGCCAGGAAGCCGTTGCCGCCCCGCGACTCGACCGCGCGCTGGCGTGCGACCAGCAGCGGATCGTCGGGCCGGGGGAACGGGATGCGGTCGACGATCACCAGTGTCAGCGAGCGGCCCGGAACGTCGACGCCCTGCCACAACGACAGGGTGCCGAACAGCGATGTCGCCTCGTCCTTCGCGAACCTCTCGACCAGCGCGCCGGTGGCGTCGTCGCCCTGACACAGCACCGGGGTGTCGAGCCGTTCCCGCATCTCCGCGGCCGCGGCCTTGGCGGCGCGCATCGAGGAGAACAGTCCCAGCGTCCGACCGCCCGCCGCGGAGACCAGCCCGGCAATCTCGTCCAACTGGCTCGGCGACGTGCCGTCACGACCGGGGGCGGTCAGGTGCTTCGCGATGTAGAGGATTCCCGCCTTGCCGTGGTCGAAGGGCGAACCCACGTCGAGGGAGTTCCAGCGGAACGTGTCCGCGTCGGACGGCGCCTCGGACCCGGTGGCGAGGGCGGCGTCGACACGTGTGGGGTTGGCCGCCGGGAGTCCCCAGTTGACGGCGAGCCCGTCGAACGAGCCGCCGACGGTGAGCGTCGCGGACGTGAGGACCACGGTCGACTCCGCGAACAGGCGAGTCCGGAGCAGACCGCCCACCGACAGCGGCGCCACCCGCACCACCCGCTTGACGACGCCGCGGAACTCGTCGACCGACAGCCAGACCACGTCGCGGCGCTTGGCCGGGTCCGACTCCTCGAACGTCTCGAGGATGCGCACCGCGGTGTCGTGCACGTCGTCGATGGCCGCCAGCGCGGCCGTCCGTGCGGCGGCGGCGTCGGGATCGGCCGCGGCGGCGCCCTGCTTCGCCGGGCCGATCGCGGTACGGACGGCCCACGCCGCATCGCGGATGCTCGCGATGGTCTGGGAACCGCCGTGCGGCAACTCTTCCCAGCGTCCGCCGTCGAGCTCGTCGAGCAGTGCGGCGAACCCCTCGGCGGCGCCGGCGAGGCGGTCCAGGATCTCGTCCTCGACGAGCTTCCCGCATCGACGCATGGCCGCGCCCACCGCGGTGGCGGACATCTCGGCGGTGGCGGCGGAGGTCACGCGATCCACCAGTTCGTGGGCCTCGTCCACGACCACCACGTCGTGTTCCGGCAGGACGGCGATACCGGTGATCGCGTCGATGGCGAGCATCGCGTGGTTGGTGACGACGACGTCGGCTCGGCCGGCGTCGAGGCGCGCGATCTCGGCGAAGCAGTCCTCGCCGTACGGGCAGCGCGACTTGCCCAGGCATTCGCGTGAGGTCACGCTCATCTGCCGCCAGGCCTGATCGGACACGCCGGGGTTCAACTCGTCCCGGTCACCGGTCTCGGTGTCCGAGGACCACTCGGTGATGCGCTTGACCTCGCGGCCGAGTCGCGAGACGGCGAACGCGTCGAACAGCTCGTCCTCCGGCGCTTCGGACGGGGCGCCGTGCAGCTTGTTCAGGCACAGATAGTTGCCGCGCCCTTTGAGGATCGCGAACTTCGGCTCGTGAGAGAGCGCGGTGGTGAGGGCCTTCGACAGGCGAGGAAGGTCGCGGTCCACCAGCTGACGCTGGAGCGCGATCGTGGCCGTCGAGACCACGACGGTCTTGCCGGAGGTCACCGCGTGCCGGAGCGACGGGACCAGATAGGCCAGGGACTTGCCGGTGCCGGTGCCCGCCTGGACGGCGAGATGCTCGCCGGTGTCGATGCTGTGCGCCACCGCCGATGCCATGGTGAGCTGCGCCGTCCGCTCGGTGCCGCCGAGAGCGGTGACCGCGGTGCTCAGCAGACTGGGAACGGTGGGCAGATCAGACTTCGGGGATTTCGGGGACTTCGGCGGCACCGTGGAAGGCTACCGCTCGCCACCGTCGCGCTTGCTCACCTCATCTGCTGGCGCGGACACCGTCGCGAGCGAGGTCGTCGAGCACGGACGGCACGGTGGTCGGGGACACGGCAGCGCAGTAGTCGACCAGCACGGTGGTGTCGAAGCCTTCCTTCGCGGCGTCGCGCGCCGTGGCCCGTACACAGTGATCGGTGGCCAGGCCGACGACGTGCACCGCGTCGATGTCGCGGGCACGCAGCCAGTCTGCGAGTCGCGCACCGTCGTCCGCAGCGCCCTCGAAGCCGGAGTAGGCAGCGTCGTACTCGCCCTTGGAGAACACCGTCTCGATGGAGGACAGGTCGAGATCGGGATGGAAGTCGCACCCCGGCGTGCCGACGACGCAGTGCGGCGGCCAACTGTCGACGTAGTCGGGGGTGTCGGAGAAGTGTGCGCCGGGATCGATGTGGTGATCGCGGGTGGCGACGACGGCGTCGTAGGTGGACCCGGCGATCAGAGTGGTGATCGCCGCGGCGACGCGCGCACCGCCGTCGACGGCCAGTGACCCGCCCTCGCAGAAATCGTTCTGGACGTCGACCACCACGAGTGCTGTACCCACGGTCAGGAGAATACCGTCGGAACGGCCGGATCACCCTGGGACAAGCCGAGGCCTTCCCAGGGCAGCGACCGGAGTCCGTCGGCGACCAGGGTTCTGGCGTCTTCGACGGTGCTGCACTCGACCACCTCGCCCGCGCGCACCAGCGGTACGGACAACTCGCGCACCGTGTACGGATCGGAGGCCGGTGTCGCCGCGTCGGCGTGCAGCACCAGTTCCTCTACGACGGTTCCGGTCCGCCGCGCCAGCCGCACCGCGCGCTTGCGGCCACCCCGCGATTCCTTGTGGGAGCTGCGCTTCGCCACCGGGATGCCGTCGACCTCGACGAGTTTGTAGACCATGCCTGCCGTGGGTGCGCCCGATCCGGTGACCAGCGAGGTGCCGACGCCGTAGGTGTCGACAGGTTCCGCACGCAGCGAGGCGATGGCGTACTCGTCCAGATCACCGGAGACGACGATGCGGGTGCCGGTCGCACCCAGGTCGTCCAGTTGGCGACGGACCTGGCGGGCCAGGACGCCGAGATCGCCGGAGTCGATGCGCACTCCGCCCAGTTCCGGTCCGGCCACCTCGACGGCCGTCGCGACGCCCGCGGTGATGTCGTAGGTGTCCACGAGGAGGGTCGTGCCGACGCCGAGCGCGGCGATCTGGGATCGGAATGCCGCGGCCTCGTCGGGGCCGTTCGCGTCGGTGTGCAGGAGCGTGAAGGCGTGGGCGCTGGTTCCGGCGCCGGGAATGCCGTGCCGGCGTACCGCTTCGAGGTTCGACGTCGCGGAGAAACCGCAGATGTATGCGGCGCGGGAGGAGGCCACCGCGGCTTCCTCGTGGGCGCGTCGTGAGCCCATCTCGATCAACGGTCGGCCGTCGGACGCGCTGACCATGCGGGCCGCGGCGGCCGCGATCGCACTGTCGTGGTTGTAGATCGACAGCGCCAGGGTCTCGAGGATCACGCACTCGGCGAAGGTGCCGCGGACCGAGAGGATGGGGGAGCCGGGGAAGAACAGTTCGCCCTCCCGGTAGCCGTCGATGTCGCCGCCGAACCGGTAGTCACGCAGCCACGCCAGCGTGTCGGGGTCGAGGAACGCCAACGAGTCGAGCTCCGCCTCGCCGAAACGGAAGTCCCGGAGAGCGTCGAGGAAGCGGCCGGTACCCGCCACCACGCCGTACCGCCGTCCACCGGGCAACCGGCGTGCGAACACCTCGAAGGTGCACGACCGGTGCGCGGAACCGTCCCGAAGGGCGGCGGACAACATGGTCAGCTCGTACTGATCGGTGAGCAGCGCTGTTGACGTCACCAGGCCACCCTAGTTCGGTCGTCGTCTATACGATTGTCGACCATGTCGCGACCTCTGTTCATCGCCACAAGCATCGTGTTGGCATTCTGTGTCGGCGTAGCGCTCGCAGGGCCCGACCCGATGCCCGCGCACTTCGCCTCCGACGGTGTCGCTACCCGATTCGAGTCCCGTGTCGAGTTCGCCGGGACAATGGGTGCGATCACATCCGCGCTCGGTCTGCTCTTCCTGGGCGCACGGTCGGTGATTCCGCGGCTTCCCGCGTCGGCGATCAACATGCCGAGCGTTCGGGCGCACCGATACTGGACATCCGCGGAACGCCGAACGATCCTCGATCGCATGGTGTCGGAAGACATCGAACGGATCGGAATTGCGACGATGGCCCTGCTTCTGGGTGTTGTGGTGTGCTCGGTGGCCGGGGCGTCGTCCGGTCGGCTGCCGGTGGCTGTCCTGGTTACACTTACCGCCGCCTACATGATCGTTCTTTTCGCCTATGTGTGGTGGATGGTGGCCCGTCGTTACCGCGTACCGGAATGAGTACCGCACGCCGTATCCTCGAACCCATGGCTTCGGATCTCACCGCGACACTTCCGCAGGCCACCCCCGACGCGGACGTGGCGGTGGCGGAGGACACGGCGACGGACACCCCGTGGGTCACCATCGTCTGGGACGACCCGGTCAACCTCATGCACTACGTCACCTACGTCTTCCAGAAGCTGTTCGGATACAGCAAGGACAAGGCGACCGAGCTGATGATGCAGGTGCACTCGGAGGGCAAGGCCGTGGTCTCGAGCGGAGATCGCGACAAGATGGAAGTCGACGTGCAGAAGCTGCACGCGGCCGGCCTGTGGGCCACCATGCAGCACGACATCTGACCTGTCGGCTCGCGAAGAGAACTACCCCGTGATCGTTGGAAGGACCGTCGTCGTGCGCATGTGGACCCGGAAGAACGCGCTGAGCGGCGTCAAGTTCAAGTCCGAGATGGACCCCCGTGAAGTGGCCGTGCTCCGCTCGCTCGTCGAGTCCGTGATCGGCCTGCTCGACCGCCGAGGCGCCGAGGCGCCGACGGACGACCTCGCGGAGCTGACCGGTATGCGCTCGGGGAACACGCGGCCTCCGGAGGACCCGACGCTCGCGCGATTGCTCCCCGATTTCCACCGCCCGGAGGGTGCGGACTCGGCCGAGTCCGACGGACTCGCCGAGCAGGCCGACCTGAACGGCGCTCTGCGCGGCCTCTACGAGCCGGAGATCATCGACGTCAAACGTGCAGCGGGAGCGACCATCCTGTCGACACTTCCCGAGGGCGGAGGCAAGATCGCGCTGACCCGTGAACAGGCCGATTCCTGGCTGACCGGCCTGAACGACGTCCGCCTCGCGCTCGGGACGACGCTGGGCATCGACGCGGACACCCCCGACCAGCTCGAGGAGGACGATCCGCGGGCGCCGCATCTCGACGTCTACCACTGGCTCACGTGGATGCAGGACTCGCTCGTCCAGGTTCTGATGCCGTGATCCGCGACCTCCTCTCGGATGTCGTAGGACTGACGGTCGGGCACCACCACGTGCTCGATGAAAATGTCACCCTGTCCGATCCCGACGTCGACGGCCACGGCCGAGCGACCGGGTGCACCGTCGTCATGACCGATGCGCCGGTCACCGCCGCGGTCGACGTCCGGGGTGGAGGACCGGGAACGCGGGAGACGGATCTGCTCGACCCGTCGCATTCCGTGCAGAAAGTCGACGCCGTGCTGCTCGCCGGCGGATCCGCCTACGGTCTGGCCGCCGCGGACGGAGTCATGCGGTTCCTGGAGGAACGCGGTCGCGGCGTGCGGATGGGCCGCGACGACCGGGTGGTGCCCATCGTTCCCGCCGCTGTCGTCTTCGATCTTCCGGTCGGCGACTGGTCGACGCGACCGACCGCCGACTTCGGTTACGCGGCGGCGGCCGACGCCTCGGCCGACTACGCAGCGGGCAGCGTCGGAGCGGGAACCGGTGCACGCGCAGGAGTGCTGAAGGGTGGAGTCGGCAGCGCGTCGATGCTCATCGAGTCGGGCGCCGCGGCAGGACTCACCGTGAGCGCACTCATGGTGTGCAATCCCGTCGGATCCGTGTTCGATCCCGCGAGCGGAACCCTGTGGGGCGCATCGTCCGTACCGGAGCTCGATCTGCGGGACCCCGATGCCGCCGACATCGCCGCCGCCGCTGCACTCGCCCCGAAGGACACCTCTCTGAACACGACCATCGGTGTCGTCGCGACGGACGCCGACCTCGGTGCACCCGCGTGCCGACGCCTTGCCGTCGCCGCGCACGACGGTCTGGCGCGGGCGATCCGTCCGGCGCACTCCCCGCTGGACGGCGACACGATCTTCGCGCTGGCCACCGGCCGCACGGAGCCGATCGACGACGGCCGCGGGGGAGTCGACGCCTCAGGTCCCGACGATCCTGCGATGCTCCCGGACCTCGCCGTGCTCGACGCCCTCTGTGCCGCCGTGGCCGTGGTGGCCGAACGCGCCATCGTCCGGGCCGTGCTCGCGGCCACGTCGGTAGCGGGCATTCCCTCGTATCGCGACGTCTTCCCCAGTGCTCACGCCTGACTCGACGCCTCGAGTATCGTCGGAACCAGGACACCTCACCGATCTGCACGACGGGACTGCCATGACCATCGGAACACCCGGCGCATCGCCGGCGACGACGCGCGGACGGTCACGGTGGGCAGGCGCCGCACTGGTGACAGGCAGCTTCGTCCTCCTGCTGTACGTGATCGAAGCTGTCGACGTCGCGTCCGGTCTGGCGCTGGACCGCCACGGCATCGGTCCCCGGTCGATCGACGGACTCCAAGGCATCGCCTTCGCCCCACTGCTGCACCACGGCTGGGACCACCTGTTCGCCAACACCGGCCCGCTCCTCGTTCTCGGATTCGTGCTGATGCTCTCGGGAATCGGCCGGGGCCTCGCGGTCACGGCGGTCGTCTGGATCGTCGGCGGACTGGGAACGTGGTTGACCGGAGCGACCGCCTCCCTGCACGTGGGCGCGTCGATCGTGGTGTTCGGATGGTTGTCGTACCTCATCGTCCGCGGCGTGTTCGCCCGCGACATGAAGCAACTCCTCGTCGGAGTCGTCGTTCTGTTCGTCTACGGCAGCGCCCTGTGGGGAGTGCTGCCGACGCAGGAGGACGTCTCGTGGCAGGGACATCTGTTCGGAGCCCTCGCGGGAATTCTGGCCGCCTGGATGTTCGCCGGTCATGCTCGACGCGAGCGTTCGGCACCGATCACGGTGCAGCAGAGGCTCTCTTGACACTTCCCGACGTCCGCGTGTGACCTACGGAGAATGTCACGACACGGCCGGTCGCGGAACGTGCTCGCGGCGCGTGCCCGGCGTGGCAGCATGACCCTCATGCGTCTCACGGTTCTGGGTTGTTCGGGCAGCGTCTCCGGTCCCGACTCACCGGCATCCGGCTATCTGCTCGAGGCTCCGGACACGTCGCCGATCGTCATGGATTTCGGTCCCGGCGTCCTCGGCGCGTTGCAGAAGTACGTGAACCCGGCCGATGTCCATGTGCTGCTGTCGCACCTGCACGCCGATCACTGTCTGGACGTGCCCGGTCTGCTCGTCTGGCGTCGGTACCACCCGACCCCGGCGGCGGGCCGAGCGATCGTCTACGGGCCGTCGGACATGGCGTTCCGGCTGGGGGTGGCGTCCGCGGAGAGCGGCGGACGCATCGACGACATGTCGGACACCCTCGACCTGAGGTACCTGCGGGACGGCGGAACCCTGCAGTTCGGCGCGTTGACCATCGAGCCGCGTCGGGTGTACCACCCGCCGGAGTCGTACGGCATGCGCATCACGACCGAGCGCGGCACCGTGCTGGCCTATACCGGTGACACCGGCGTCTGCGATGCCGTGCAGGAGTTGGCCTCCGGGGCGGACGTTCTCCTGGCCGAAGCCTCGTGGACACACGACGCCGACCGTCCCGTGGGCGTACACCTGTCGGGTACCGAGGCCGGGCGGCTGGCCGCGGCTGCCGGGGTGTCCCGTCTACTGCTCACCCACATCCCGCCGTGGACGTCACGCGAGGACGTCATCGCCGAAGCCGCGGCCGAGTTCGACGGGCCCGTCGACGCGGTGACTCCCGGGTACGTCGTCGAGATCTGATCACCGGCGTTCCGATGGGCAATCCCCGCTACGGCTAGGGTGGCAGCCGTGTCCACACGCGAAGACGGTAGAGCAGACGACGAACTCCGCAACATCACGATCACCCGCGGATTCACCTCGCACCCGGCCGGGTCGGTGCTGGTGGAATTCGGCAACACGCGAGTGATGTGCACGGCCAGTGTCGAGGAGGGAGTTCCTCGCTGGCGCAAGGGATCCGGACTCGGATGGCTCACAGCCGAGTACGCGATGCTTCCCGGCGCGACCCACACCCGCAACAGTCGCGAATCCGTGAAGGGCAAGGTCAGCGGACGCACGTCCGAGATCAGTCGTCTCATCGGCCGGTCGCTACGGGCCTGCATCGACCTTGCTGCCCTCGGCGAGAACACCATCGCGCTCGACTGCGACGTCCTCCAGGCCGACGGCGGCACGCGCACCGCGGCCATCACCGGCGCCTTCGTCGCCCTGTCCGACGCCGTCACCTACCTCGCCGCGCACGGCAAGTTGGCCGATCCTCAGCCCATCTCCTGTGCCATCGCCGCGATCTCCGTCGGTGTCGTCGACGGCCGTGTGCGCCTCGACCTCCCGTACGAGGAGGATTCCCGCGCCGAGGTCGACATGAACGTCGTCGCCACGGACACGGGCACCCTCGTCGAGATCCAGGGAACGGGTGAGGGCGCGACGTTCCCTCGGTCGACGCTGGATGCGATGTTGGACAACGCGCTCGCCGGATGCGAGCGCATCTTCGAGATCCAGAAGGAAGCCCTCGCCGCGCCGTACCCGGGAGAACTGCCCGGTGCCTGACCTGACGCCCAGCACCGGGACGGTCCGACTGCTGGTCGCGAGCCGCAACGCCAAGAAGCTCGCGGAACTGCGCCGAGTCCTCAACCGCGCGCAGGTGAGCGGGATCGACCTGGTGGGCCTCGACGAGGTCGACGAGTACCCGGAGACCCCCGAAACGGGAGCCACCTTCGAGGAGAACGCTCTGATCAAGGCGCGCGACGGCGCCGCGGCAACCGGATTACCCTGTGTCGCAGACGATTCGGGGATCGCTGTCGATGCGCTGAACGGTATGCCCGGTGTGCTGTCGGCGAGATGGTCCGGACGCCACGGCGAGGACGAGGCCAACACCGCACTGGTTCTGGCGCAACTGTCCGACGTCCCGGACGATCGCCGGGGCGCGGCCTTCGTCTCGGCATGCGCGCTGGTGCTTCCCGACGGTCGCGAGACCGTCGTCCGGGGAGAGTGGCGGGGGACGGTCGCGCGGGAGCGGGCCGGGTCCGGCGGATTCGGGTACGACCCGGTGTTCGTCCCCGAAGGATCGGCGGTCTCGGCCGCAGAGATGACCCCCGAGCAGAAGGACGCCGCATCGCACCGGGGAACGGCGCTGCGGGAATTGCTGCCGCAGATCGCGGCGCTCGTTCCCTGACCGATCAGACCGCGAAGTCCCGCTTCACCTGCTGCGTGCGCTTGTGCTCGATGACGAAGGACAGGAACGGGATGGTGCCGGCGAGGAGGGTGCCGATGGTGCGCCCGACAGGCCAGCGCACCTTCACGGCCAGATCCAGCGTCACGATCAGGTAGACGAAGTACACCCACCCGTGCACGACCGCGATCCAGGTCGGAGTGTTCTCGACGCCGAAGATGTACTTGGCCACCATCTCTGCGGTCAGTACGAGGAGCCAGACGCCGGTGGCGTAGGCGAGCACGCGGTAGCGCAGCAGCGCCGGCCTGATCCGGGTGCCGTCGGCACGAGTCGTGGATCGAGGTTCTGCGGTGCTCACGAAGTGCTCCTGTCGTTCTCACGGCTGGAATCCAGCTCTGCAAGATAGCGGTTGTACTCACGAAGTTGACGGGATTCGGCGTCGTCGCCCGTGGACGTGGCCGACTCCGGACGCCGGGGCAGCAGGTCGGCGGGGATCTCGGTCATCGGGGCCGGGCCGTCGTCGTCCGTCGGTTCGTCCACGCTGTCCTCCAACTGGACGAAGCGGCGGTAGGCGAAGACGACGAACGCAGCGAACAGCGGCCACTGGAACGCGTAGCCGAGGTTCTGACCCGTGCCGGACGAGGACTCGAACCGTTCCCATTGCCAGTAACCGAGCACCAGGCAGCCGACAGCACTGACGGCGACGAGCAGGATGAGTGCTGGTCGACGCGTTCCGCGGGCCTTGTCGCCGGTCTGTTCCACACCACGACGGTACCGGACGAGCGAGTATCAACGACAGTGCGTCGTACTCGCAGAAGCATGGTGCGCGAGGGGGGACTCGAACCCCCACGTCCTCCGGACACCACATCCTAAGTGTGGCGCGTCTGCCATTCCGCCACTCGCGCGTGCAGTCGTACTCTAGTCGACCCCCGTATCGTCCGGCAGCGTCGTCGCGGTCGTGCCGGAATCTCGGCGGCGCGCCCACGTTGCGGTCTGACTGTGACAGTTCGGGCAGAGATATCTCAGATTGGCCAGCCGGCAATCGAAGTAGTTGCCGTCGACGTGATCGACATGAAGGCGTAGGCGCGAGCCGTTCCACGTGGTTCCGAGCCCGCAACCACGACACCGCTCGGGAACGCCCGACTCGGTCAAGGCGCGTCTCAGATGATGCGGTTTTGCCCGGGCGGAACCCGGAGGGCGTACGACGAGAATGTCGAGCGCTGTCTGTCGATTCCCGGCCGGTACTCCCTTGCGATGGGCTTGCCCGGTGAAGTGTGAGGTATCGAAACGGAGTCGTGTGATCCGACGCGAAATGTGCGCATGCGAATCGCCTGTGGGAGCAACGCCGAGGTACCGAAGTACCCCGGCGATGCTTACCGATTGCGAAACGGCGTTCCGCAGTTTCTCCTCGCTATGTCTCAACTACCCGCGGTTGCAGCTGTCGGCGCCGCCGTTCGATCTGTTCGCGACATTTGTCGACGCTGGTACCGCCAGATGCTGTGCCGGACTGTCGCCACGTCGACCTGCAGGACGATGGCCGCGTTTGCGATCAGGTCGCGGCACTCGACGTCCGGCACGTCACGAGTGCATGCCTCCGAGACGAAGGCGGTGACGTGCCGATCGAGCGCTGGTACGTCGACGCCCGAGGACCCGACGAAGACGTCCCACGACGCCGGCCCGACTCCTGCTACTCCCAGAACGGCCTGACGTACTGCGGCGAGGCCGTCCGAGTCGAGTGCGGCGAGATCACCCACCGATCGCACCCCGAACCCGACGACGAGAGCCGCGCAGTCACGGACCGCCTCGGCCTTGGACATCCGGTTACCGGACACGCGCTGGCGATTGCCCAGAATGTCGAGGAGTTCCTCGGGTGAGAGAAGCGCGAACGACGACAGGTCGTCGGATGCGTCGCCGCGCCACGCGCGCCAGGACGTGACGACCTTGCGGACCCCCGTGGCAGCGGTGCCGTACGTGGCACGGGACGAGAAGATCGCGTCCAGCAGTGCGGCCTCGGAGTCCTGAGGCCACCCGTCGAACCAGAAGGGCCAGCTCTCCCGCGGCATCGCGTCGGAAATGGCGGCGACGACGCGGTGGAGAGGCGTGGCCAGATCTATCGGCCTGGTGTCGAACGTGGACGTGGTGTCGAACGTGGACGTGGTGTCGAACGTGGAACTGGTGTCGAGCGTCATGATTCCCCCCGGAAGCAGCACTGGTGCACGGTGTGTGCAGAGGGGACCGTAAACCGTCGGTCCGACAGGAAAGTCGCTGGTTATCGGCGACGTCGGGCAACGTGACCGTGCTGCCGCATGTAACGCTTTGATAACGATGAACACGAGGGTTTCCTCAGGTTCGTGTGTCGAGGAAACGGCGCTGGTCTGCAGCGATACTCCCTACTATTCGGTCAGTTGAGGCCGCAATTCTGGCCACGATCACGACATACCCGCCGGTAGCACTAGGACGTCAAACAGAACGTGAGGAATTCCTCATGATTCTGTGCGACCCTGGTTCCACGAGATGAGAGTGGTCTGTCGATGACGACTGCCACCGGCTCGGCCCCGACGTCCATGGCGACGAGGCCGATATCGGTCCTACGTGAGACCCACACAGGTCGATCGACACCGGGGCCGCTCATTCGAGCACCACACGACCCCAGCGCCTCGTACCCGAGGCAGGAGAGGACACGCACGCGTGACCATCAACGAGAGCACACCCCCCAATCGGCAACGATCCACCGATCGCGCGGAGGCTCTCGCCGAGCGCTTCGTCGCGGGTGAGCGCTACGCGTTTGCATTCGGCGGTCAGGGTGCACCCTGGCTCCCCACACTGGACGAGCTCACGCGCGATTGCGCTCTCGAGCCGCAGATCACCGAACTGGTCAACTCGGCAGCAACCATCCTGGCTCCGGTCTCGCAGGAACTCCTCGTGGTCCGTCCGCTCGGATTCGACCCCATCGCCTGGATGCTCGAGCAGGAACTTGCCGACGACCCCTCCGCCGGACCGTCCACCGCAGCACTCTCGTCCGCGGCCGTCTCCGTTCCCGGTGTCCTCCTGACCCAGATCGCTGCTCTGCGCGCACTGTCCGTGCAGGGGCTCGACTACACCGCGACCCCTCCGGCCGCGGTCATCGGTCATTCCCAGGGCGTGCTCGCACAGGCAGCCGTCGCGGACCAGGGTCGCAGCGACGCGGAACTGCTCGCGGTCGCCCAGCTCATCGGCGCAGCCGCCGGTCTGGTCGGACGTCGACGCGGCCTCATCGGCGCCGGTGAGCGCGCTCCCATGATCGCCGTGTCCGCCGTCGACCCGGTCCGCCTGAAGACGATCGTCGACGAGGTCGCCGGTGACGATGCCTCCACCTCCGCCGTCGTCGCCATCCGCAACGGCCGCCGCCGCGTGGTCCTCAGCGGCCCGTACACCAAGCTCGTCCGAGTCCAGCAGCGCTGCGAGGAGATCTCCGCAGCCGAGACTCGCGAGCGCGATGCCAAGAAGCGCGGCGGGGCGATCTTCGCTCCCGTCTTCGAACCCCTCGACATCGAGGTCGGCTTCCACCACCCGCAGATGGACGAGGCAGTCGACGTCGTCGCGTCGTGGGCCGCACGGTGCGGCGTCGACGTCGAACGCGCCCGCTCGCTCGCGCAGTCGATCCTGGTCGATCCCGTCGACTGGGTCGCCGCGACCGAATCCGTCGTCGAATCCGGTGCATCGTGGATCCTCGACCTCGGACCCGGTGACGCCCTCACCCGCCTGACCGCCTCGAACATCAGCGGACACGGTGTCGGCGTCGTCGCCGCGTCGACACGCACCGGTCACCGCAACCTGCTGACGCCGGGCGCCGCACCCGAGGTCGACCGACCGTGGAGCGACTTCGCCCCGACCGTCGTCCAGCTGCCGAACGGCTACACGGGCGTCGAGACGTCCTTCACCAAGCTCACCGGCCGCTCGCCGATCCTGCTCGCGGGCATGACCCCGACCACCGTCGATCCGAAGATCGTCGCCGCCGCGACCAACGCCGGACACTGGGCCGAACTGGCCGGTGGCGGACAGGTCACCGAGGAGATCTTCGCCGGACACGTCGCCGAGCTGCAGGACCTTCTCGAGCCGGGCCGGTCGGTCCAGTTCAACTCCCTCTTCCTCGATCCGTACCTGTGGAAGCTGCAGCTGGGCGGCAAGCGCCTCGTGCAGAAGGCCCGCACCGCCGGCGCCCCCTTCGACGGTGTCGTCGTCACGGCCGGTATCCCCGAGCTCGAGGAAGCCGTTGCGCTGATCCAGGAGCTCACCGAGGTCGGCATCAGCCACGTCTGCTTCAAGCCGGGCACGGTGGCGCAGATCCGCGCGGTGATCCGGATCGCCAACGAGGTCCCGGACTACCCGGTCATCGTCCACATCGAGGGCGGCCGCGCCGGTGGCCACCACTCGTGGGAGGACCTCGACGACCTGCTGGTCGCCACCTACGCCGAACTGCGGTCGCACGACAACATCGTCATCTGCGTCGGCGGCGGCATCGGAACACCCGAGCGTGCAGCCGACTACCTCACCGGCCGTTGGTCGGAGGCCGCCGGATTCCCGGCCATGCCGCTCGACGGCATCCTCGTGGGAACCGCTGCCATGGCGACCCTCGAGGCGACCACCTCACCCGAGGTCAAGCAGCTCCTCGTCGACACCCCCGGAACCCCCGACTGGGTCGGCGCCGGCACCGCGATCGGTGGCATGGCGTCGGGTCGCAGTCAGCTCGGCGCGGACATCCACGAGATCGACAACGCCGCCTCGCGTACCGGCCGTCTGCTCGACGACGTCGCCGGTGACGACGAGGCTGTCGCGGCACGCCGCGAGGA
Source organism: Rhodococcus sp. MEB064 (assembly GCF_000834565.1). Classification (NCBI taxonomy): domain Bacteria; kingdom Bacillati; phylum Actinomycetota; class Actinomycetes; order Mycobacteriales; family Nocardiaceae; genus Rhodococcus; species Rhodococcus sp. MEB064. The sequence goes on along the minus strand of NZ_JXQS01000027.1, from coordinate 26,999 downwards.
GATCATCGCGGCGCTCGACTCCACCGCGAAGCCGTACTTCGGTGACGTCGCGTCGATGACCTACCTGCAGTGGCTCGAGCGGTACGTCGAGCTGGCCGTCGGACACGACATCGACACCGACACACCGTGGTTGGACGTCACGTGGCGCGTGCGCTTCCGCGACATGCTGCAGCGCGCGGAGGCCCGTCTGCATCCGTCCGACCGTGGCCCCGTGCCGACGCTGTTCGCCGACGAGGATCTGCTGAACCGTCCGGCCGACGCCATCGCAGCCCTCACCGCCGCGTACCCCGATGCGGGTTCGGTGGAACTGCATCCGGCGGACGTCCCGTTCTTCATCTCGCTGTGCCGTCTTCCCGGTAAGCCCGTCAACTTCGTCCCCGTGGTGGACAAGGACGTCCGTCGGTGGTGGCGCAGTGACTCGCTGTGGCAGGCACACGACGCCCGCTACTCGGCCGACCAGGTCTGCGTCATCCCCGGCACCGTCGCCGTCGCCGGAATCGACCGGCTGAACGAGCCGGTCGGCGACCTGCTCAACCGCTTCGAGAAGGCCGCCGCCGATCGACTCCTCGCAGAGGGCGTCGAGTCGGTTGCCGTCGCGACGCGTCGCCACCCCGACATCGCCGGCGGACTGGTCGGCATGGTGCTCGCTGCTCCCGACATCACCTGGGCATCGCGGTTGGCTCCGAACCCCGTGCGTCGACTCGGCGCACTGTCCGAGTGGGACGTCGTGTCCGACGAACTGGCCACCCACGCTCGTACCGGTGCTTCGCTGTCGGTCCTCGGAACCGATCAGGTTCTGCTGTCCGTACCGCTCTCTCCGGGCAAAACCGTCGACATCCGGATCAGCGTCCCCGCCTCCGCCGTCGACGGTGGCGCCCCGCTGGTGACCGACGCCGACGCCGAGTCCTCCATGTCGGCTCTGCTCGGAGTGGCTGCAGGACAGGATCTTCCGACCGTCAAGAACGGTTCCGCACGCCTCAACATCGCCTGGTCGCCCGATCTGGTCGCCGATCACGCGGGCGTGACGGGATCCGGACTGCCCGCGGCCTTCGGCATCGGCCACTCGGCTGTTCCCGACGTGCTCGTCGGCGCCTGCTGGCCCGCCGTGTTCGCCGTGCTCGGATCCGCCCGGACCGCCGACGCCGGCGCCGTCATCGAGGGCATGCTCGACTTGGTGCACCTCGATCACCGCATCGACCTGGTGGGCGAGCTGCCCGATCACCACAGCATCCTCGTGGTCAAGGCCGCAGCGGGCGAGGTCGTCGACACGGACCTCGGCCGCGTCGTCGAGGTGTCCGTCGAGATCGGCGCGATGCTCGGCGAGGGGCTCGACGCTCCGGTCGTCGCCACGCTGGTCGAGCGCTTCGCCATCCGCGGGCGCACCGGCACCGGCACGCTGTCCGATCCGCCGCGCGCCGGTGGCTCGGTGACCGACGCACTGGTCGAGACCCCGCGTCGTCGCCGCCGCGACACCGCCGTCACCGCACCCCGCCACATGGGTGCGTTCGCACAGGTGTCCGGTGACCACAACCCCATCCACACCTCCGATGCCGCAGCACTCCTCGCGGGCCTCGGAAGCCCGATCGTCCACGGCATGTGGCTCTCGGCCGCCGCCCAGCAGGTCGTCGTCGCCGTCGATCCGTCCGCGACCACACCGCCGCGTCGCCTGACCGCGTGGACCACCCGTTTCCTCGGGATGGTCCGTCCGGGAGCGACCATCGACGTCCGCGTCGACCGCATCGGCTTCGAAGCCGGCACCGAGGTCGTCGAGGTCTCCTGCAAGGTCGACAGCGACATGGTCATGCTGGCTACCGGCCGCATCGCCGCACCGAAGACCGTCTACGCCTTCCCGGGTCAGGGAATCCAGCAGCCCGGAATGGGCCTGGACGCGCGGGCTCGTTCGAAGGCTGCCCGCGAGGTCTGGGAGCGTGCGGACAAGCACACCCGCGCAGCGCTCGGCTTCTCCATTCTCGCTGTCGTGCGGGACAACCCGACGGAGTTGCGGGCCAGGGGAGTCGTCCATCGTCACCCCGACGGTGTCCTGCACCTGACGCAGTTCACCCAGGTCGCCATGGCCGTCCTCGGCGTCGCCCAGGTGGCGGAGCTGCGGGAGTCCGGCGCCTTCGTCGAGGGCTCGTTCCTCGCGGGTCACTCGGTCGGTGAGTACAACGCACTCGCCGCCGTCGCCGGCGTGCTCCCTCTCGAAGCTGTCCTCGAGGTGGTCTTCCAGCGCGGATCGGCCATGCACCAGTTGGTGCCACGTGATGCGAAGGGCCGCAGCCAGTACCGCATGGCCGCCATCCGCCCGTCGCAGATCGGCCTGGCCGATGAGGACGTCATCTCCTTCGTCGAGGCGATCGGTGAGCGCACCGGCGAGTTCCTGCAGGTGGTCAATCTCAACCTGCGGGGCTCGCAGTACGCCATCGCCGGAACGGTCGCGGGTCTCGATGCTCTCGAGGTCGAGATCGACCGTCGCCGTGCCGAGTTCGGTGGCAAGCGCGCCTTCATCGTCGTCCCCGGCATCGACGTCCCGTTCCACTCCACCGTGCTCCGCGGCGGTGTGGACGACTTCCGTGCGCGACTGCTCGATCTCCTGCCCGCGGACATCGACCCGTCGATCCTCATCGGTCGCTACATCCCGAACCTGGTCCCGCGTCTGTTCTCGCTCGAGCGTGACTTCGTGCAGGAGATCGCGGATCTGGTTCCGTCGCAGCCACTCTCCGATGTCCTCGGAAGCTGGGACGACTGGGCCGCGCGCCCGTCCGATCTGTGCCGCGTGGTGCTGACCGAGCTGCTCGCATGGCAGTTCGCCAGCCCCGTCCGATGGATCGAGACCCAGGACCTGCTCTTCGGAGACGATTCCGACGGTGGTCTGGGTATCGAGCGATTCGTCGAGGTCGGTCTGGGATCGGTTCCGACGGTGGCCAACCTGGCCACGAACACGCTCAAGCTGCCGGGTCGCATCGGCCACCCGGTCGAGGTGCTCAACATCGAGCGCGATGCCGCCGTCGTGTTCTCCACCGACACCGACCCGGAGATCGTCGACGAGCCGGAGGCTCCTGCCGCGGACCCCGCTGCGACGGCGGCTCCCGCCGCTGCCGCGGCACCCGCTGCAGCCCCGTCGGCACCTGCCGGTGCTCCCCGTCCCGACGACATCGCGTTCACCGCATCCGATGCCACGACAGTGCTGATCGCCCTGTGGACCAAGCTCCGCATCGATCAGATCGGCCCCGCCGACACGATCGAGGCGCTGTGCGACGGTGTCTCCTCACGCCGTAACCAGTTGCTCGTCGACCTCGGTTCAGAGCTCTCGCTCGGTGCCATCGACGGTGCAGCCGATGCCGACATGGGCGCTCTCGCCGGCACCGTGAACAAGCTGGCGCGTACCTACCGCCCCTACGGCCCGGTGCTGACCGACTCGGTGAACGACCACCTGCGCAAGGTGTTCGGACCGTCGGGTCGACGTCCCGGATCCATCGCCGAGCGCATCGCCAAGGTCTGGCAGCTCGGTGACGGCTGGTCGCATCACGTCACGGCCGAGGTCGCTCTCGGTACTCGTGACGGTTCGTCCATCCGCGGTGGGGATCTCGGCGGGCTCGCTCCCGGTGCCCTGGCCGACGGCGCTGCCGTCGACGCGGTGATCGACGCGGCCGTGGCCGCAGTGGGTCAGCGTCGCGGAATCCAGGTGTCGATGCCGTCCAGCGGTGGCGGCGGCGGTGGTGGCACCGTGGACGCAGCTGCACTGGGTGAGTTCACCGAGAACATCACCGGACGCAGCGGCGTGCTCGCCTCGGCCGCCCGATTGGTTCTCGAGCAGCTCGGATTCGCGGACGAGGCAACGCTTCCGGAGGCCGACGCGAGTGAGGCCGAACTGGTCGACCTCGTCTCGACCGAACTGGGTACCGATTGGCCGCGTCTGGTGGCACCGTCGTTCGACGCCCGCAAGGCCGTCCTGATCGACGACCGCTGGGCCACGGCGCGCGAGGACCTCGCTCGCCTGTGGGTCGGAGACGCGAAGGCTCAGGCGCTCGCCGTCGGAGCCTTCGCCGGGACCGGCGACGCTGTCGCCGATCATGCGACCTGGTGGAGCAACCGTGCGGATTCGCAGGGTCTGACCGCGCTGGCCGAGACCTACCGCGCCATCGCGACGGCTGCAGCCTCGACCAGCGAGGCCTCCACCCGCTGGGCAGGCCAGGTCGCCGTGGTCACCGGTGCGAGCAAGAACTCCATCGCCGCCGCCGTGACGAGCGAACTGCTGTCCGGAGGTGCCACGGTTTTCCTGACCACCTCGCGCCTCGACGAGAGCCGTGTCGGCTTCTACCGGGAGCTCTACCGCACCAGTGCCACTGCGGGAGCAGCACTCTGGGTCGTTCCGGCCAACATGGCGTCCTACGCCGACGTCGATGCGTTCATCGAGTGGATCGGTAGCGATCAGATCGACTCCGCCGGTGGCGCCAAGACGCTGGTGAAGCCGGCGATCACACCGACGATGCTCTTCCCGTTCGCCGCGCCCCGCGTGGCCGGCGAGCTGTCGGACGCCGGATCGCGGGCCGAGATGGAGATGCGAGTCCTGCTCTGGTCGGTGGAGCGCCTCATCGGTGGACTGTCGAAGATCGGTATCGACCGCGACGTCGACGCGCGACTGCACGTCACGTTGCCGGGCTCACCCAACCGCGGCCTCTTCGGCGGCGACGGTGCGTACGGCGAGTCGAAGGCTGCGCTCGACGCAGTCGTCAACCGGTGGAAGGCCGAGCGCACCTGGGCCGAGCGAGTCACGTTGGTGCACGCACGGATCGGATGGGTCCGGGGCACCGGCCTCATGGGCCACAACGATCCTGTCGCCAATGCGGCCGAAGCGGCCGGCGTGCGCACCTGGTCCACCGCCGAGATGGCGGAACAGTTGCTGGCAACCTGCGACGAGGCCTCCCGTGAGGCCGCTGCACAGGCTCCGCTCGAGGTGGATCTGACCGGTGGACTGGCCGAGGCCGGGCTCGATCTGGCCGCACTGGCCAAGCAGGCGGCCGACGAGGCCGTCGCCGACGAGACCGTCGCGGACGACCTGGCAACGATCGACGCCCTGCCGGCGCCGCCGCGCCCGGCCGAGCAGCTGCCTGCACCGTCGTGGCCCGCACTGGACATCGATCCGGCCGAGATGGTCGTCATCGTCGGTACCGGCGAGCTCGGACCCTACGGCAGTGCACGTACCCGCTTCGAGATGGAGGTCGACGAGAAGCTCTCGGCGGCAGGCGTTCTCGAACTCGCATGGAGCACCGGCCTGGTGGTCTGGGAGAACGATCCCAAGCCCGGGTGGTACGACGTCGAGTCCGGTGACCTGGTGCCCGAGGCGGAGATCGCCGACAAGTACCACGACACCGTCGTCGAGCGCTGCGGCATCCGTCGCTACGAGGACGACGGCGCCATGGTGAACAACACGGCGCCGCTGATGACCTCGGTGTTCCTGGACAACGACCTGACGTTCGTCGTCGGCAGCGAAGCGGAGGCTCGCGCCTTCGTCGGAGCCGACCCCGAGCGCACCGTCGTGAACACGAACGCGGACGGCGACTGGCAGGTCACGCGGAAGGCCGGCACCGAGATCCGGGTGCCGCGCCAGATGAAGCTGACCCGCACTGTCGGTGGACAGATTCCGACGGGCTTCGACCCGGTCAAGTGGGGCATCTCGCCCGACATGGCCGGCTCGGTGGACCGCGTCGCACTCTGGAACATCGTCTGCACCGTCGACGCGTTCATCACCAGCGGGTTCGACCCGTCCGAGCTCATGCGCTGGACCCACCCCTCGTTGGTGGCCAACACACAGGGCACCGGCATGGGCGGCATGGAGTCGATGCGCTCGCTGTACATCGACACGCTGCTCGGCGATGCGCGGGCGAACGACATCCTGCAGGAAGCACTGCCGAACGTCGTTGCCGCGCATGTCGTCCAGTCCTACGTCGGTTCCTACGGCGCCATGGTTCATCCCGTCGCGGCGTGCGCCACGGCCGCGGTGTCCGTGGAGGAAGGCGTCGACAAGATCCGACTCGGCAAGGCGACGTTCGTCGTCTCGGGCGGATTCGACGACCTCAGCACCGAGGGCATCATCGGATTCGGTGACATGTCCGCGACGGCCGACTCGGCGTCCATGCATGCCAAGGGCATCAGTGATCGCCGGTTCTCCCGGGCCAACGACCGGCGACGCGGCGGCTTCGTCGAATCGCACGGCGGCGGAACGATTCTCCTCGCTCGCGGTGACCTGGCGCTCGAGATGGGACTTCCGGTCCTGGGCGTCGTCGGATGGGCGCAGTCGTTCGGTGACGGTGTCCACACCTCGATTCCGGCTCCCGGCCTCGGCGCTCTGGGCGTCGGCCGCGGAGGACAGGATTCGGCGATGGCCCTCTCGCTGAGTGCGCTCGGAGTGGCCGCGGACGACATCGCGGTCATCTCCAAGCACGACACCTCGACCAACGCCAACGACCCCAACGAGGCGGAGCTGCACACGCGTCTCGCCCGTGCCCTCGGGCGCACGGACGGCAACCCGCTGTTCGTGGTGTCGCAGAAGTCGCTCACCGGACACAGCAAGGGTGGAGCGGCAGCGTTCCAGCTGATCGGTCTGTGCCAGGTGCTCGCACAGGGAGTCGTGCCGCCGAACCGCAGTCTCGATTGCGTCGACGACAAGATGACCGAGTTCGACCACCTCGTGTGGGCTCGTGAACCGCTCCGGTTCGGAGATCGGTTGCCGCTCAAGGCCGGTCTGCTGACCAGCCTCGGCTTCGGGCACGTGTCCGGTCTCATCGCCGTGGTGCATCCGCAGGCGTTCATCGAGGCCGTGCCGGCCGAGCGTCGGGACGACTACGTGGCCACGGCGCAGGCGCGCCTCGTCGCCGGCCGACGCCGGTTGATGGACGCGATGTGCGGTGGATCGGCGCTGTACGAGCGTCCGGAAGACCGCCGGTTGGGTCATGAGGGAACGTCGAGCGATGCCAAGCATCAGCGCGAGGTCGACATGTTGCTCAGCGAAGATTCTCGCCTCGGCGCGGACGACGTCTACCGTACGGTGGCCAAGTGAGCATCCTCGGAGTCGGTCTGGATCTGGTGTCGGTCTCGGAGTTCGCCGAGCAGATGGAGCGAGTGGGGACCACCATGGTCCGCGACAGCTTCACTGCCGGCGAGCGGCGGCACGCCGCCACCAAGAGCGCGGAACCCGCGCGGCACTACGCCGCGCGGTGGGCCGCGAAGGAAGCTGTGCTGAAGGCATGGGCCGCATCACGTTTCGCACGTGCGCCCCAGATCGGCGACAACCCGTACCCGTTGATCGAAGTGGTCAACGACGCGTGGGGACGGCCGTCGATCAAGCTGCACGGGATGGCGGCGGAGTTCCTGCCGACGGTCAAGATCCACCTGTCGTTGACGCACGACGGTGACATCGCGGGAGCGGTGGCAATTCTGGAGGAGTGATCCTTCGAGAACTACGAGACGAGGGGAGCCGGCGCGATCAGCGTCGGCTCTCCTTTTCTGCTACAAGGAGGTAGGCGCCCATGAGGCGCTTGAGTTCGGCGACGGCATCCGCATGAGACTGGCCGTCCTGCACCGAGAAGTTCAGCATCGAGTAGACGACGTGCACCAGCACCTCGGCCATGAGGTTGCGTCGGACACGGGGTGTGCGCGGAGTCAGCGGCGCCAGCATCCGCTCGACCTGGGCCGCGAACGCCTTCTCGTGGATCATTCCGGTGGTCCTGGTGGCCGGCGTCGACTGCATCGCCAGCCACACCTCGCGCCGGGACGGGTCGGACGTCCACAGTCCGGACAGGTGGTCGAGGAAGTCGTCGAGGAAGCGGAGCCAGTCGAGCGACGGGATCTCACCGTCGAAATCCGACAGCTCCTGCTCCACGCCGGACAGATCTCTGCGACTGAGCTCGCACACGATGACGTACTTGTTGGCGAAGAACTGGTACAGCGTCCCGATGGGCAGACCAGCCCGCGCTGCCACTTCCTCGCACGTGAACGACTCGAAACCGACGTCCGTCAGGAGATCGCGCGATGCACTGAGCAGAGCATCGAACTTCTTCTTGCTGCGTTCCTGGGTGGGCCGTCGGCGCGGAAGCAGCTCGACGGGCTCGTTCGCATCGGCGTTCTCGCTGGTGTCGTCACCGTCGCGGACATCGGATTCGTCCTGGTGAGGACCGGTCGACGGGTGCGGTGCCGACGGGTCCCGCGCGCTGAGCATCGGTGATCCGTCGGTCGACTCCACGGTGCCCACAGTATCCGTTTCACCGCTGATCTCGAACAGGGCGACACCATTCTGCAGCGACCAATATGAACTTACGGTATGTTTAGAGTCGATAACAAGGCGAGACGTTCACTGAAGTGGCGTCCAGCCGGCCATGAATACCGGTCTCGGGGGAGTTCCAACGGTGGGGTCGGCTGCGCCTGTCTGCGAGAAGAGGAGGCACACCATGAGCAACACCCCGAAGAAGAGTGCGCGAGGACGTGGTGACACCACGGTGGTGTCCGCTGTCCTCCTCTACGACCTCGACGGCAGCACCGTCACCGCTACGTTGCTCTCACCCGTCGACGGATCCGAGCTGGGCGCGGCCGAGTCCATCCACCTCGACAGCTTCTCGCCCGAACAGATCGGGTTGACCGTGCCGATCCTGTGGGATCTGGTCGACGTCGCGGAAGCCAACGTCATGTGTGTCGTGACATCGGGTGCCGCCGCGGACATCGATGTCGCGCCTCCCATCCTGGAGCTCGCGTTCGGTGTGCCGGTCTTCGGCGCGGCCACCCCCGCGCCGCCGACGGAGGAGGTAGCGCCCGTGAAGCCCGCCGCAGCGCGTTCCACGGCGCCTGTTCGGCCGGTACCCGCCGTGCCGATCCGCCGGTCGGCCGCGACGCCGGCACGTCCGGCCCCGTCGCTGGTGAAGAAGTCCGGTGTTGCCGCTGCGGCCGCCGCCGCCGTGGCACGACCGGCCGCGACCGAACCCGAGGTCGTTCCCGCACCGGCCGTCGAGGATCGCTCGACCGTTCACGACACCGACACGGAGGTGTTCCCGGCCGTCGTCGTACCCGAGGTCGCCGCGCAGCACGATGACGCGCCGACCGAATCGTTCCTGGTCGTCCCCACTGCCGCGGCCGTTGCCGCGCCCCGTCGGTCCCGCAGGGCTGTCGGATTCGCCGGTGCGGCCGCCGCAGCCGTTCTGGTCGCCGCCGGTATCGGCACCGCTGCCGTGATCTCCGGTGGATCGGACAGCGCACCGCAGAACACGGCCGCGACCCAGCAGGCTCCGGAGTCCGCGCCGACCGTCGATACTCCGGCTCTCGCGGCGGTCGCGCCTGCTCCGGCAGCGCCTCCCGTCGCACCTCCTGGCGCTCCTGCGGAGCCTGCGCCCACCGACGCTGTCGATGCCCCCGCTGCGGCACCCGACTGGACCGCCCCCGCAGCCGCAGCACCCGCTCCGTGGACTGCCGCGACCCCGGCACCCACGTCGTGGACGTCACCGTCGTCGTCGCAGTCGCCCAGCGCCGTTCCGCCGCCGCAGTTCACTGTCCCTGTGCCCGAGAACGATCCGAGCAAGTCCCCTCAGCAACTCCAGGACGAGGCGTGGGCCAAGCACTGGGCCGAGACCGGCCAGTGGCTGAACCAGGAGTTCCCGCAGTAACCGCTTGCAGGCACAGTGCCAGACTGGGTAGATGACGTCAGGCACCGAAGCTTCTGTCCCGTCCCTCGAGCAGCTGCGCGAGCGTGTGCGCGGCGGCATGCCCCGAGTCCGTGACGAGTTGGCCACGCTGGTGGCCTTCCGCTCCATCGCGGACCCGGAACAAGCGCCCCCGTCCGAGTGCCGGGCTGCCGCGGATTGGGTGCGCGATGCCCTCCGCGATGTCGGCATTGCCGACTCCGAGTTGTACGACACGTCGGACGGCTCTGCCGCGGTCATCGGCCGTCGGCCCGCTGCACCCGGGGCACCGACAGTGTTGCTGTACTCGCACTACGACGTTCAGCCTGTCGGCGACGAATCGCTTTGGAACACGCCACCTTTCGAGCTGACCGAACGTGGCGGCCGGTGGTACGGGCGGGGATCCGCGGACTGCAAGGGCAATGTGCTCATGCACCTGTCAGCGCTCCGCGCGCTGGCGGACGACGCCGAGGTGGGCGTGGTCGTCGTGTGTGAAGGGTCGGAGGAAACCGGTACCGGTGGTCTCGAAGACCTGGTGAACGAGCGCCCCGAACTGTTCGCGTCGGACATCGTCGTGATCGGTGACACGGGCAACATCGCCGTCGGCACCCCGACGTTGACGACGTCCCTTCGCGGAATGGCGATCATTCGCGTCGACATCGAAACATTGAACGGTGCAGTCCATTCCGGAATGTACGGCGGCCCGGCGCCCGATGCCTTGGTGGCGCTGATCGCCGTTCTCGCGTCCCTGCACGACGAGCACGGGAACACGACTATCGACGGTGTCGACGGCACCGGGGCGTGGCAGGGCGCCGACTACCCGATCGACCGCTTCCGGGACGACGCGGGAGTGCTCGACGGGGTCGACCTCACCGGCAGCGGCAGTATCGCCGACCATCTGTGGGCGCGGCCGTCGGTCACCGTCATGGGTATCGACTGCCCACCCGTGGTCGGGAGCGCCGCCGCTGTCGTTCCGCGAGCGTCCGCCCGCATCGGCCTACGCATCCCGCCGGGCATGGACGCCGAGCGGACACGAGACCTTCTGATCGCCCATATCGAGAATGCCGCACCGTGGTCCGTACGCGTGAGCGTCACGCCCGACGCGGTGGGTGCCCCGTTCTCCGCGCGGACGGACGGCCCCGCGTACAGCGCGCTGCTCGGCGCACTCGGCGACGCCTACGGTCAGCCCGTGCAGTTCGCGGGGCAGGGAGGCTCGATCCCGCTGTGCACTGCGCTGCAGCGGGCCGTGCCCGACGCGGAGATGGTCCTGATGGGCGTCGAGGAGCCTCTCTGCACCATCCACGCGCCGAACGAGAGCGTCGACCCGACCGAGATCGAGAACATCGCCGTGGCCGAGGCCGCCTTCCTCAGCAGAGTGCCGGGGGAGTGGCGGCTCAGAGCTTCAGATCGCGGATGAGCTTGGCGACGTGGCCGGTGGCCTTCACGTTGTACTGAGCCACCTCGACTTTGCCGTCGGCGTCGATGACGAACGTCGACCGGATCACCCCGGTGACGGTCTTGCCGTACATCGACTTCTCACCGAATGCGCCCCACGCCTGCAGAGTCGACTTCTCCGGGTCCGACAACAACGGGAAGGTCAGGCCCTCCGCGTCACGGAACTTCGCCAGCTTCGCGGGCTTGTCGGGCGAGACACCCAGCACGTCCAGGCCGGCGTCGTTCAGCTGAGCGAGGCTGTCGCGGAAGTCGCAGGCCTGCTTCGTGCAGCCCGGTGTCCCGGCAGCGGGGTAGAAGTACACCACCACGCGCTTACCGGCGTAGTCCGCCAGCGAGACGGTGTTGCCGTCGGCGTCGGACAGGGTCAGATCGGGAGCGGCATCGCCGGCGGAGAGTCTCGAGTTCGCGGTCACGCCACCAAACCTATCCCGACACCTCACAGTCGGAGGAGCGAGCCGGACGGCGTGCTCTAGGCTCGTGAGTCAACCGCACCAGTTCTGCACAGACGCTCACCCGGGAGGGCTTTCGTGGCACGCAACACCGACAACATCGAGCGCGACATCGAGGCCGCACGCGACCAGCTGGCGTCGACGCTGGACGAGCTCAGCGTGCGCGCCAACCCCAAGCGCCTGGTGGAGAACACCAAGCGCAGTGTCGTCAGCACCCTCAACGAGCCGGCAGTGAAGTTCTCGCTCATCGGCGTCGGCGCTGTCGTCGCACTCCTGGTGATCCGCAAGATCGTCAGCTGAGCATCCGCGCAGGTCAGTGACTCGATTTCACTCCCTGCGCGCCAGGTGTTAATGTCTTTCACGCACCGAGGAGCGCACGTTGCTCCGACCATGCGCCTATAGCTCAGTTGGTAGAGCAAGTGACTCTTAATCACTGGGTCCGGGGTTCGAGTCCCTGTGGGCGCACAGCAAAAGGGCCCCCGATCAGCGGATACGCTGGCCGGGGGCTCTTTCTGTACCTGACACTCCGTCGCTCACTCACTACTTATTCATGACTTTCGGCCCAAACGGGGCTGAAAGTCATGAGTGCCGAGGTCATGTCGGGTGCCACGTTGGTGCGCTGGATGTAGTGCGCCTCCGTGACACGCGAGTTCGAGTGACCCAGCTGCACTTGCGCTCCCTCGACTCCGTATTCGGCCCGAATAGCAGTGGCCACCGTCTTCCTCATCGTGTGTGGCGTGACCCATGCCAAGTCCTCGCCCAGCGCGGTGCGCCACGCTCGACGGACGTTCGAGGGGGAGACCCAGTTCCCGGTGGAGGTGACGAAAACCGGATCCGTTGCGCGCGGGGGGAGGTCGAAGGATGCCCAGCGTCGCGCGAAACTGACCACAGCGAAAGCAGGAAGCGTCACAGTCAGGGCCGGCGCATTGCCCTTCCGGAAGTTCTGACGCCGGAAGGTATCGCCCTTGAAGCGAGGCACGACGAGGGTGGAGTCGATGACGAGTGTCGGCGGATCGGTCTCGAGATGCAGATCCTCCCACCGGAGGGCCAGTACCTCACCGATGCGTGCGCCTGTGGCGATGAGGATCGTGAAGATGTCTTCGAGCACCTTCGCGGGCTGAGGGCCCATCGTGTGCCCGGAACCATCCCTGGAAGCACCTCGGCAGTACCGAGCGATCGCGTCGCGCGCCTCCGCGAACTCGCCCGGCGTCAGCGCCCGAATCGGTGCTCGAGTCTTTCGACCGACCACCCGCGCGTCCGTGACCGGGTTCGTTGTTCTCAGATCGAGGCGCACCGCGAGCGAGAACATGCCTGAACACACCACCCGAGCAGCGCGCGCTCGGCTGACGGCAGTTCGCGACGTGCGTTTGAAAAAGGCGTCGAGCGTGCCGGTGGTCACCTCGCGAATGAGCAACTCGCCCAGTGCGGGTGCGCAGATGCGACTCCAGATGTCGCGGTACCCGTTGAAAGTCTGCTCGGAGACGCTCGCCTGCTTGTCCTCCAGCCAGTAGGCAGCAAGATCACTCACCTTCGATGCGCTGGTCAGCGATCGACCTGAAGTCGGCGCGATACGTTCGCGAAGCTTCCGCAGGAGCTTTCTTCGCGCATCCTCCGGTGACGTGCCCCGCGATTCGACCGGGCGCCGCCGACCGTCGTCGTCCCGGATGTACGAACGTGCGTAGAACGCATCGCCGCGCTTGAAGTTGGTGATCGCGCCCCACTCACCGGGTTCCATGCGAGGTCTAGGCACGGGGATGTTCCTCACCGGGGTCGAGTCCGAGATCGGACATCTGCTGACCCAAACGTTGTGCGCGCTCCCGCGCTTCCTCGTAGATCACTTCGAGGGCTTCAAGCTGATCGGGTGTCTCGCGCGCCGAGATCGCGCTGCGCATGTGGATCCTGGCGCTGCGCATGGAGTGAATGGCTTTCAGCCACTGGCGGGTGAGTGTGACCCTGTCGAGCTCTGGTGCGAAGTCCTGGCGTGTCCATACAGGAACCGCTTCGCCCTCACCTGTTTGCCATCCTGGCGACGAGGCGAAGAGGCCGGACTCGCCGGCGAACCATCGCACTGCGTCGTGTGACTCGTGCGGTCGCTCGGGCAGGACGTCCACTGGGCCGCGAGGCAGATCGGGGAACAGTAACTGCACCGGTGCGATCTGCAACGCCGCTGCCAACACGATGAGATCCGCGACGTCCAGACCGCGGCGCCGACCTGTCTCCAGGTCGGAGATGACGGCGCGTGAGATCGGGTGGCCCAGCTCGGCCGTGCGGTCGGAGAGTGCTTGCCCTGACAGGGGCGGCGAGGCGGCCGTTCGCGCGCGCCGCACCTCTTTCCCCACCCTGTCGACGATCTGCTGGCTCCACTCCTGCGTCATGTGCACGCATGTTACGGCATTTTATTGCGACTCTTGCGGTGAATCGACGACAGCGGTACCTTGTGGTGGAACCACTCAGACTCAACCGCAAAAGCGGAAAGCTGGTGGTGATTCACGACAGGGGGATGCAATGAGCAGGCAGCTCTTCTCAGTACAGGAAGGCATGGCCCGGACTGGGCTCGGTCGTTCCAACTTCTTCAACAAGATTGCGTCCGGCGAGATCCGAAGCGTCAAGGTCGGCAAGCGCCGCCTGATACCTGACACCGCCATCGACGAGTACATCGAACGCCTGGAGTCTCAGAGCACCGGCGACGCGGACGTCGCCTGAGTGACACTGACACCAGACCCCTACGAAACGGAAGTGCCCTCGGCTGAACCCGGTGTGTCGAGCACCGGAGCCGAGGGCACCAGGCCTACCACCCGCGAGGACGGAGGCTTCGACGACTGACCTTAGATCACTGATCGATTCCCATCAAGGGCCTTCTGCCATTCCTGGGATCGACTCCTGACGCGGTGACTCATCCCGCGAGCACAATATTCACTGCCGATCGTCTAGCTCGCTTCATCACATGACCTGATGCGAGCGATGTCGGCATGTGCGTCGTTTTCAGGCAGAGCCCGACGATAACCAGCCTGCCGCCGTTGCCTGTGCACCCTTAGCGATCTCCGGAGACCGGCCCCGGGGCACCATGCCATCGACTGATCATTGATGACGTGGCGATACCGAAAGCCGCGCGCCCACCCGGGCGCGGGGCCAGAGGGCGTGGAGCGGACAACGTGGGTGCGGACAATGGGGGTCACCCCTGGGGGGTCCGGGTGAAGCAGAACGTAGTCCGATGCAGTAGACGGGACCATCCTCCATGCCAACAAGATGCGGGTTCGATGCCCGGAAACCGAGTCTGTGGGTCCGGCCCGTTGCAGGTTCATCGATAACGCTGACAGTTACCAGTGATCGCAGTATCGGCGGGGTTGTCAGCATCAACCGCTACCCCAGTGATGGTGGCATTGCTGGTATTGCGTCCCGTGCGGGTGTCACGTCCCAGTCGGTCATTACCGGTATCGGACTCTTCACCGGGGCGGCATGTATGGAGGTATATGCCGCCACTCGTCCCACACAGCCATCACTTACTTTTCTTCCTTCACCCGTATTGCAGGTATTGCGGGTACGGGAAGTCTCTTTCTTCGAACTTCCGACACATGAGAGGACACACATGTCACACAACGTGATCGCCTTCTGCAACCAAAAGGGTGGCGTAGGTAAGACGACGACCACCTTTCACATCGTTGATGCCGCCCGTCGCGCCGGCCACCGAGTTCTGGCACTCGATATGGACCCCCAGGGAAACCTGAGTACCGTCCTCAGTGCCGGTGAGCCGGCACCCGGCGACGCGGGGATGGCGGACGCGTTATCGGACCGGTCGGACGCCACCCTCGCCGACGTCATGGCGCCGTCCATCTGGGACGGTGTGGACCTGGTCGCCACCGACCCGAACTCGGAATCCCTCGCCTTCGTGCGGGATGAGTTGATTCTCGGCGGCGCAGGACGCGAGCGGCGACTCCGCGATGCGCTGGAGTCACTCGCTCCGAAGTATGGACTTGTGGTGATCGACTGCCCGCCGAGTCTGGACCTGTTGACGATCAACGCTCTGGTGGCAGCCCGGCGAGCGCTCGTGGTCAGTCAGTCCGCGCTCTTCTCCGCGAACGGTCTCGCACGGCTACGACGCACCATCGACGTGGTGCGCCGCAGCTACAACCCGACGCTGGAGCTGGTGGGCGCGATCATCAACCTTCACGAACGCAACACCATCGCCGGTCGCGAGCAGCTGGCGGAGATCGCCGAGTGCATCACGATCATCGGCGACCCCATACCCAAGCGAGTCGTGCTGAAGGATTCCTCCGAGGCGCAGACCAGTCTCCTCGAGTGGGGGACGACGGACGCCCGCAATCTGGCCAGCATCTACCGGCGTACATCGGGGCTGCTCATGGAGGGAGTCGGCCATGGCGCGTCCTGAACGTCTGAAGAGCAGCTTGGGCAACTCGAGCCCCCTCGATCCGATGACCGTGGCGGCATCGAGTGCGTCCGTCTCCGAACCTCGGCCGCCGGCGGGGGACAAGCCTGCCAAGACCAAGCGCACCTTCTACTTCTATGTAGAGACCAGTGAGCGGCTCCTGAATGCGGCCGAGGCCCTGATGGCTACACCGGGAGCACCGCGCGGCCCGTCCGACCTCGCTGCAGAGGCTGTGGAGCGTTACGTCGACTACCTGGAGGCCACCCACAACGAAGGCCAGCCGTTCGCACAGCGAAGTGGGCCGCTTCAGCGGGGGCCGCGCGTTTGGTAGCTCGCTATAGCAACGACAGTTGTCCGGCCCGTTGATTTCACATTGCGCACTATCCGACCCCGAAATACATTTCAGCACACTTTTTGTGGAAATGCGTCGGTGACCTGCGCTACGCCGCCCGAATGGACTACCGGCCAGGCCGAACGCCCTTTGATGAGTGCTACTTACGGCTTCGTTGATCGCGTCAGGTCGGTAGCTGTCGAGCCGGTAATCGCGGTGGAGGTCAGTCGTTCGATTGCTGAGTGAGCGAGGAGGGGGTCGGCAGTCATGGTCACCCACGCCTCGAGGTCAGGTGGTGTATCGACCGGTTGTCAGCCAGTGATCGAGTTTCGCCTTCATGGCTTTCGCGCTGCGTAGCGGTCTGATGACGTCTCGCATCCAACCTCCTTGGGGTTGGTTGGCTCCTGCGATATTTGTTTCCTGGCCGCCGAACTGCACAGCAACGATGCGCGGAGCAGAATCGTGGTGCTCAACGATGCGGAATGTCGACACCGATCCGCGTGGAAGCGTTGCGTACTGACCTTGACGGTTGTGGAGGACGAGCTCCGATGGATACACCAGGGTGTATTCGGCAGAGCGAGAGGCCAGCAACCAATGTATGCCGGCCCCACCTACTGCGACGGCCGCCATGGGGAGTGCAGTCGTCGAACGCGTGACAGCGGCACTGATGAGGAGACCGAGTGCGAGTACAAGCAGCACTGCGGTCATGACCTTGAATCCGGCGAGACGCCACGAGTCGCTGCCCAGCCGCCCGATTGGTGCAACGCCCGCGTAGCGATCCTCCATACTCTGCTTCCTACGCGATCACGCAAATTTGGCTAGGGATCAGCCGTGGTGCAAGCGCAAAGCGGTTCCAGGCGGAGTAATCGCACCGCGGTCCAGAGCCGCCCACACCGGGCCGTTCGCAGGCAACGGTGATGATGCCGAAGGAGGAAAGTCGCTGGTCTGCGCCCGATCGGCGACCATCGCGGCCAGTAGAAGGAAGCGCAGCGCGGTGAATTCGGCGGCGATCAACCACCGCCCGAAGAAGACGATGTCTATACGGAATGCCTCCTGTGTCAGTATCAGAAGTGGCCGTCATGACTTCCCTGGGGAATTATCTCCGATTGCAGTCGCCTTCTGACATTTTGACTGCAGAAGTGAATTTTACAATCGATCACCAGAATTGAATTTTCAGAGACTGCGATAGAGGCACACAAGTTCAACTTCGTTCAGGGGGTGTCTGGACCGCGCCGACCGAGTGTTGGGAGTGGGCACGGTCGCGGTTCGCGACGTCAAGCGCGGGCTGGTGGCTCGATTCTCGGCGCAGGTAGCGGGCACCTCCGTGGTCGACTCAGGCGCCAATTCGGTTGATGCCGTCGTCCTGTTCGAGCATGATTTTGCCGCCCAAGAAAACCACTCCCGCAGCAATCGCACCACCGCCGAAGACCGCGACCTTTCCGAGGACGGTGTTGAGGAACTCCTTATTCTCACTGTCCTTCTGGGATACTTGCTTCCCGTTTTCCTGGATCAGTTCGATGATGAACTTTCGTTGGTCCCAGGTGAGGTCATCCTTGTCGAGCTCACCCTTGAGGATCTCGCGGATATCTTCAAAAGCCTTGTATGCCTGTTTCTGGCTCTTATCATTCGACTTGAGCGTGGACTTGTGAGCCTTTTCTATCTCTTTCACCGTGTCCAGAGCGAATTCCTTGAAAGCTGGGAACTGTTCGATGATCTTGAGGGCCACCTCGGTGTCCATGTCGGGCATGAGAGCGGCAAACCGCAGCATCTTGTCCTTGGAGAGGTTTCTCCAGGACTCGATGTCGAGTTGCTTCATGACTTCGACTTCGCTGAGTCCCATGCCTTGCCCTATCTGTAGTACTGTCCGGTATCTCCTCAGAGCCTAGCGAGCTGCGCCGACAGCTCAGTCGTACACAGACGAGTTCACCGAGCGACCACCGGGCAGTCTTCGCCTGAGTCGCCTCCTGCGGGTTCGGGTGTGCGTTTTGACCATCGTCATACCGGACGCCCGTGAACGGCACTCTCAGTGCGATTGCCGGCGTCGTCTTGCCTGCTCATCCGTCCGCTGGAAGTGTCCACCGAACTTGTCCAGCTTCCCGTAGTCCCCAGTGGACGAAACTGGTCGACGGGTCGGAGAACCATGAAAATCGGGTACGCACGGTGCAGCACCACCCGCCAGGACACCGCCTGGGTGCGGATGGTCAGCACCGCCGCCCCTACTGCGCCGCGGGTCGCGGTCTGAAAATCGGTGGTTTGTTCGGAAGCGATCTGATCCGCGCCGAGGACCTGGTGACCGTCGGCGGCGGCGACGAGATCACCGTCGAGCACATCGACACCGCGCCGCAGCACTGGTCGGTGTGGCTGACCGCCGCCGAGCAGTTCACTCTCTCCGAGACCGGTGAGGTGATCGACGCGGAGCGGATCGACTGGGCCACCGAGGGCGACCCCGACGCCGTCCCCGCCGACGGATTCGTGCACCACGGAACGCTCACCGAAGGCACGGTGTGGGTGCCGGAGTACTTCACCGCCGACCCCACCGCCGCAGGGGTACAGCCGAACGCGGTGCTCGCCGCCGCGCTGTCCGCACCCGCCGAGGCCGGTGACCCCGAAGCGCAGGCACAGGCCAGGGCGCAGGCGGCAGCGACGGCTGAACTCGCCGTGAAGGAGCAGGCGCGGGCGGAGCGTCGACGGACCGTCGACTTGAACAAGGCGTCCGCCGCCGCCACGAGCGCCCGGGTGGAGTGGCTGGTCAAGTTCCTCGCACGCAAGACCCTGCCGAAGGGTGCCGGGAAGTGGATCGCCGAGACGCTGGTCGACGAGCCGACACTGTTGACGGAGAACAAGGCCCCGCAGTACCTCGCGCAGGTGCTCGGCATCGCCGTACCGAAGGCGACCGGCCCCGAGGCCGGATACCCCGGCTCCGACGACAAGGCAGCACGGGCCGCGATCGCCCCGGTGGTCGACAAGGCCAGTGACGCCCGCGCTCAGGTGCTCACCCTCGCCCAGGTGCTCGCCGCCTACGAGGCCCGAATGAGCGGCAAGGGCCACGACTCCTGGCGACGCACCCACTACGGGAACCTCGACAACTACCTCGGATTCCTGAGCGCCCACGGTCACGACCTGACCCCCGTCGAGCAGGCCGCAGCGGCGACCATCACCGCCGAACAGGCCCACCAGGCGCTCACCGACGACACCGCAGACGCCGCCGCCGAGTGACGAGACGGTGCGGGTGACCCCACAATCGGGCACCCGCACTGCCCGCGGCCCGTCCCGACTGTCCCCGACCCGGGCGAGGGGGAACACCCCCTCGCGCTCCCCCCCAGGAACGCCGGACCAGCGCCGGTGGCATCGGTCGGCCGCGCGGCCACACCCGGTACGGTTGCGCGTCAGGTCAGGGCGGACCGGTTAGTGAGCGGCGCCAAACGCCTCGACGACCGCAGTGGGGATTCGACCCCGACTGCTCACTTCGTATCCATTGCTGTTGGCCCACTCCCGGATCGCCCGCGTCTGCTCCGGATCACGCTTCGACGACTTCTTGGACGCTGTCTCGGCCGCGGCGCGGACAGCAGAGGTGTGCCCACCCCGCTTACGGCCACCGACCTTCGCCGCGTGCCCGATGTAGTAATCGATCGCCTTCCGAAACTCCTTTACGTTCTTGTCCTTCAGGTCAATCGCGTAGTCGACGCCGTCGACGGAGAACTCGATCGATTCCCCGGCGCCGTCAGCGATGACGGACCCGTCGATGTCATCGGTCAGCTCGACGATCAGATTCTTGGCCACGGTGCGGTGTACCCGACTTTCCTCGGTGGAACGGTCGACATATGCCTACTCACCGTCCCACAATTACACCACCGGGCCACGAGACCGCGCCGGTGTGTCGGGTGTCTAGCGGGGAACCGTTCGACGGTCGGCAACGTCCAGGCGGTCTTGGATTGAGACGGCGACCACACAGGCTGTCCCCATCACGGCGGGAACGACCTCAAAGATCCGATTCTGCGTGCCGCGCACGATCATGTCATCGACTTCTTGTGGGTACATCGCCGGACAACCGCTGCCGTGACCGGCAACCGCAGCTTTAAACCACTGGAGGCGTATACGGCTTGCGAATGTTACCGATTATTCCTGTCTCAAGGTCTAAGTGAGAAACATCGACTTCGACCCATTCTCTCAATTTCATTGGACTAGATGCTTCATTCCTTAAAGTGATGATCGCCTTTCGAGATTTTGGTGAACTGATATCAATCTCATACTCCCACACCGGTGCGATGGTGCCATCGAAATCCGAACCTGGGACTTTCTCGACTGAAGATATTTGCCCTAGAACAACAACGGGAAGCATTGTGAGGTAGTTTACGGCGTAACTCACCTCTCCGCGAATTGTTTCGAGTTCCAGATGTAGATCATTGCGCCATATATCGTATCTCTCGATCTCGCCGACCAGCATGTAAGCTGTGTCTATTGCTCGATGTGCGCTGAACAGATCGAATCCGTCCCGGTGTGCCCAGCTGTTGCGCCATTCGATCAGCTCACGTGCGTATGCATTACGAAGTTGATTTCGTTCCATTGTATTGAAATGCCAGTCCGTTAAAGCCCGCAGCGAGCAGCTCGGATCGCTTGGGTTGTATCTAGGTCTAGGGCTCGCTGTTCTTCCCGGTCTCGCAGCATCCCGATCGGCGAGGCGTTCCGCCCAATCTGGACCTACCGCCTCTATCAACCACCTGTTCGCGAGTTCGCTTACAATAGTCCATAGTGTCTCAATGTATGTGGCGGCGAACTTCTCCTGCATCTTCTGTAAATGGGCCAGTCGTGCTCTTGAGAAATCGCGAACTTTTTCATAGTCGTCGTCTTCTTCCAAATCGTATCTAACGGATACGAATACCTCCTCCCTATGTATAGCGGCACTCCCAAAAGCGCTATCGGACCAGTCCCAGTAAAGTCGTCGCGCGTTGGGGAGTTTCTTTGAATTTATCAACGGGGCGGGACGGTGTAATGCGAGATTATGTTTAAGTTTGAAATGAAGCAGCGGTCTTGTCTCTATCAGATTTCGGAGGAGGCCTTCGTCCATCTCAGGAGTATGCCGCTAGATCGTTCTGCTGGTCTAGGTGGAGCCGCCGACGCGGCTCGGCGGAAGCCATCAAACCAAGCTGCCGCGGCCCGCGGTACGTGGCCCGGCCCCGTCGCTCCCGCACAATCACCACCGAGCCGAACAAGTGGTTGGTGGTAACCGAGGGGGAGTGGCCGGGCGGTTCCCGGTCGCAGGCCGGCCGCGCGCGTCCGGGCGTGGGCCACCCTGCGGGCGTCCGCCTAGTGGAGCTCCGCTGCGCTCCGCACCCTGGAAGAGCATTCGTTCTTTCGACACATCTGGCTACTCCGATGCTGCGTCACCCGTGGCCGTCTTACCCACACCAGACCTCCGCTGCGCTCCGGCCCCTGCGGGGTCCGAAAACTTCTCAGAACGCCTCTGGCTGAGAACTTTTCGTATCGGGTGCAGGACGCCGTTCCCGTGCGCCGCCTCCTCTGCGCCACGCCAGATGACGGCGAAAGAACGTGGTGAGGGACAAGGACCGAGCCACATGAGTTCCGGAAGGAAGCACCAGTCATGCGCGCACAGCACCCGTCCACCGCAGACGAGATCGACCACCTGGTCCATCGACGCGGCGCACCGAAGATCCGCCGCACCGTCAAACGAGCCAGCGCCCGCTACGACCGCCGCAGCGCACGCCGCGCACTCCGATCCTGACCGTCCCCCCAGCCGCACCCCACACACCACCCGAAAGGTTCCCCCTCATGACGCAACCCCGCATCACCACCACCGCCCAGCTCCTCGCCGCGATCCCCGCCCTGCTCGGCTACGTCCCCGCCGACAGCGGATCGTTCGTCGTCATCGCCCTCGAGACCGACCCGGCCGGAACAGCGGTGGTCAAACTGGTCACCCGCACCACCAGCGAGGACGCAGCACAGGCGTCGACCACCAGCACCCTGTCCGGGGCACTGGCGAACAACGGCATCACCGCCGTCATCGTCGTCACCATCGCCGCCCCAGGACTACGGTCGCACGCGGTCATCGAGCACATGCTGGCGCTACGCGAACTCAGCCGCACCACCGAGGTCATCGGCAGCTACTACCTCCCCACCCTGGCCGAGGCCACCACCGGGGAGAACCTGGACACCGGAGACCTGGTGCACGTCGACCCCTACGCCTCCGAGGTGGCCGCAGACCACATCGCCGACGGCAAGCCCATCGAACGCCGCCGCGACGCCATCGCCGCCCGCTACCAGCAAGGTGAGCACATCCCCGCCGCCGAGAACGCCGACCCCGCGCAGGTGCTCGAGGAACTGGCCGCCGTCATCTACGCCGACGAACTCCCCGACCGGGACCTCATCGCCCGCACCGCCGCCGTCATCACCACCATTCCCGTGCGGGATGCGATGTTCCGGCTCGCGCTCTACGGCCGCATCTCCGCATGGACCGCCATGGCCACCATCGCCCGCCACAGCCACGGCGACGCCCGCATCCAGGTACTGTGCCTGGCAGGGTGGCTCGCGCACACCATCGGCAACGGCCCCGACGCCGGGAGCGCCTACGAGGCAGCGCACGCCCACGCCGCCGAGACCGGGCACAGCACGCCCCGCCTGCTCGACCTGCTGGACACAGCACTGAACTCCGGACTCGACCCCAAGATCGCCCGAGACCTCACCGCCGGACTGAGCGCCGACGAGGTTCGGGCAAGCACCGGGGCGCACCTCCCCGGGGCACCCGACCGGAACTGACCGGAGCGGCCCACCTGGGCCGGGCGCCTCCCGCAGCCAGCGGGGAACGCCCGGCCACCGTCGGGGGATAGCCGGCGATCGGGCATCGAGCCCTCACACCGACCTGCGACGCACCCACCATTGAAGGTCAGGTGCGGAAACGAGGTGGAGCCGCCAGCCCGATCAGGCCGACGGCTCCCTACGCAAAGCTGCCGTTTTAACTCCACGCCCCTGTACGTCCGGCCACGAACACCGGACACCACGTCACTACCCACCAGGGCGGCCGAGAAACGAACCGCCAGGGTCTACAGAAGGTCGGGAAGGTTCGTCGGCGCGAACGCCACATCCACCGTGCCGGGGGGAGCGGTGCGGGGCAGCGTCTCCTCCACCGGCACCCCCGAGACCATCGCCTCGACCGCGAGACCCGACGGCACACACCGATCCAACTGCATCGACACCAACGCCAACTCCACACGCGAATACGTCATCCGCCGATCCTAGACTCTTGCCGCGAACGAACCCGCAAATGTTGAGAAAAGCGCACCAAACGAACCCGCCGAACCGGGACCGAAGGACATTCCCTACCATCGCCAGATCAGCTGCAGCGCAACAGATAAATCCGCTTCATCGTTATCGAACAAATTCAATCCAGCGGTGGAAATAAACCCGTCCGTGAAATAGAATGGAACCACTCCACCGAATAGTCGAAAGGCGTGAGTCATGTCCGGAATCACCGTCTACACCAAGCCCAACTGCCAGCAGTGCCGGTCGACGTTCCGGGCACTCGACAAGGCCGGCCTCGACTACACCGCCGTCGACATCAGCGCCGACACCGAAGCCCGCGACTACGTCCTCGCCCTCGGCTACCTGTCCGCACCCGTCGTGGTCGCCGGCCCCGACACGCACTGGTCAGGACATCGGGTGACCCGCATCGACGAGCTCGCCGCCGCGGCCTGACTGCACCTCACAGCCCACCACCACCACCGAAGGAGACCCCCATGGCGCACCTCGCGTTCGACTACCAGCCCGACCACGACTTCATCGCCGCTCAGATCGAAGCGGATCTCGCCGCCGACACCGCCAGTGCCGTCGTCATCCCCGGCCCCTGGAGCACCCACCCGACCGCCGACTCCATCGACACCCGGTGAGGCAGGGAACACGTCATGAGCGCACTACGGGCCGTCCCCGAACCCGAGCAGAACCCGACCGACCCGGTCCTCGACCTCGCACCCGACGTCGCAGACCCCGGCACCGACACCGGCGCCGGCCTCGACCCGCGAACCGACCCGGAATCGCTGACCCTCTGCGCGCTCATGTGGTCCACAGACACCGCAGCCGCCGTCCGCGTCACCGACGCCCTCGTGCCGGCCGACTTCGCCGAGCCCGCCTACGCCGAACTGTTCACCGTCATCGCCGACCTCGTCACCACCGGACAGCCGCACGACCCCGCCTCCGTCGCCGCTGTCCTGCACCGAGCCGGGGGAGGGCAGAAGAACGCACCGCTGCGCCGAGCGCTGGCGGACGTCGTCACCGCCGACACCACCGGATCCTCCGCCGCCGTGCACTACGCCGACATCGTGCTCTCCCAGTCCTACCGGCGGTCCTTCCATGTCACCGGGCAGCGGCTCATCCAAGCGGCCGAACAAGGCCCCGAGGAAGAATTGTTCGACTACATGGTGCAGCTCGGCACCGCTCAGCGGGCAGCGTGGAAGCGGCTCAATACCTTCCGAACCGGGGGAGCGCACGTATGACCCTCGACGAGCTCGACGGCGAGGGTCCGGACCGGTACCTCGCCGCCGATGGGACGCTCACCGCGGACGGTGACGACGCCGGCCGGTGGCTCGACACCGAACACGCACGCGGCGCCGACTGGGACACCCTGGCCGACACCCTCGAGGTGCACTCACGCGTCGCCCGTCACCTGCATACCCTCTGGTGCACCGCCCGTGACCGGGCCGCCGACGAGGCGCAACACGCACTGTTCTGATGAGTGAACCGTCGGTGTGTGTTCTCAGTGGGCGCGACGAGGCGCAGGCACGCCGTAAGCCAGAACCGCGATGGGAACGAGGTTCACTGGATCGACCCACACGGTGCACGAACCATGAAGCCGATCTTGCCTGGTGCTGGCTATGAGACGGATAACGAGCGCGGCGCCGCCCGCGCCGAGTGCGTTGATCGACTCGTCGAGCCCCACGATCCACGAGCTGTACTCGTTGTATTCGTGTCGCCTCGTCACGAGGTCGTCGTGAGAACTTCGCATGTCCGGAGTGAAGTTCGCGCTTTCGTCGTCAGTAAGCGAATCCTCCAGCGCAGCCCGGTATTCGATGATTGCTTCTGTCGACAGTGTCGAGCGGTCGATCGCGTCGAGCAGAGCTGCCTTCGATAGGACCCGTTTGGTGGGCGGCGGACCGAACCCGCGGAACACCCCGTCCGCGCCGACCGCCGACGCGAAGTCGTCGAAGTCCATGTTGGCGAGCGAGAGGTTGTTCTCCACCGACGGCATCTGCGACGGGTGTACGCGGAACGTCGGGAAGTTGACCGGGTCACCAGAGGTGTCGACGGCGAGGATCGAGTGTTCCGGGTTGGCAATGGTGTCGGCGTCGGCGAGGAAGACGTAGTACGGCGGCGGTCCGTCGATCACCTCCGCCAGCTCGACCAACGTCAGGCCGTCGAGTGCGGCGTCGTCGACGACCAGGAGGTGGGCGCCAGTGATGACACCGCCGCCCAGGTCCCACGGCTGAGATGCAGCTTCGACGGTGGCACGCCACCCTGCGTCGTCGGAGAAGTCCGTACGGATCAACAGCGACTCGACGGTATCGGGCAGTGCGCGGGTCATGCCTGCACTGTAGAACGGGCGGTCGGTTCCCCGTGCGCCGTCATCGACGCACACGGCTGACACGTACACCGGCCATCGCGAACGGTGCCGACAGCACCGCGGCGGATCCGGCACCGATCAGCGGGTAGCTCCACCACGGGAGCGTCACCAGTTCCCACCAATTCGGGGCCCAGTCAATCTCCAAGCTGGTGTCGAACGCGTACGCGGATTCAGAGTCTGTCAACGGTGCGTACGAACCGTCGTAGAAGACGTTGCTGTCGCTGTTGATATAGGCGCGCGTCGCTACGACCTCGGCGCCCAGAAGCATCAGACCAATCACCGCACCCGCGAACGCAGCCCATGCCATCAACTTCGTCATGCGCGCCACCCAACCACACGCCGTCCGTGCTGCCGCGACACCGGAATACACCCGAGGCCACCGTGGTTGCTCACACAGACGGTGTTCGATCCCAATGCCCCGGGTACCACCCCTTTGCCGCTACGAGCGGCCACCTGCCGAGAGGCGCACTGGCGAACACCGTCTCACTCAGACGACGAGAGCCGCGGACCACTGGTCTGCGGCTCTCGTCGTGTCCTGGGGCATTTTAGACGCCGCCCGAGCACGGCGGACCCCACAGGCCGGCGCCGGCGGTTTGTGCGCGGTCTTCGGCGGCGGCTATGTCCGCAGCGGCGGCCGGCGGGGTGTTCCGGTCATAGACGTACGCGCGCGCCGCGCCCGCCTCTACCGCGGCTACGGAGTAGTCCGTCTCCGTGGGACCGATCCGCAGGTATCGCAACGCTCGCCCGTAGTCGTCGACGTCGTCCTGCCCGGCGTCGGGAACCATCCGGACGCGTTGCCCGTCGAGCATCGCCCGGGCGAAGTCGGTCGCTTCCGGTCCCCAGCACTGCACCGGTGTGTTCGGCCGGTTCGTCTCCGGGGTGTCGATCCCGATGATGCGCACCCGCACCGTGCCCTTGACCGCGGTCTTGATATCGACGGTGTCGCCGTCGACGACGCGGGTCACCGTCCCCACCGTGCTCGGCGGTCCGGCGTCGGCAGTCCCGCCGGGCAGACACCCCGCGGTCGCGGCGACCACCACGACCGCGCCGGCCACTACCCCGCCGACACGGCGACGGCGGGTCACGACGC
>NZ_JXQS01000026.1:0-133542 GCF_000834565.1 Rhodococcus sp. MEB064 | reverse complement strand
GAAGAGCGTCGGGTACGAGAACGGCCGACTCGGATACGTCACCAGCGACCAGTTCGACATCCCCGGTGGCATTCAACAGAATTTCCAGAACGGTTTCGTGACCGTGAAGAACGGGGCCGTGCAGATCGTTCCCTGACAGCAGTGACGGTACCGGCGCGGTCGGACTCGCACAGAGTCCTCTCAGACCGCGCCGGTACCGTGCGCTGGTCGGGGAGTGCACTCGTTCCTCCCCTCGTTCCGCCGGACACGCTCGACCCCCAAGAGACGAAGGATGACCACGTGACAACGAGGTTCGCGACCACTCTCGCCCCGGTGATGCTTGCCGTGGCTGTCGGCGGACTGCTCACCGCCTGCGGCGGTGACGACTCGTCTGCCAGCAGCACCCCGTCGTTGACGTCCAGTGCGACGGCGGCGGCGACCACCACCACGGCCACCTCCACGTCGTCGGCACCGTCCGGATCGGCGACGGCGTCGGCGTCCGCGTCGACCAGTCCCGGTGCCGCTGCGACGGCGCCCGACGAGTCCGACCCCGTCCCCAGTGGCTTCCCCGGCCCGACGTCTGTGCCGATCAGCCCGCGCGGAACCGCGTTCCTCGACGCGTTGAAGGGTCGCGGCGTGACCGTGGCCGGCACCGGAGACATCGCCGTCGGCACCGCGGAGTACATCTGCGCTGCCCAGTCCGAGGGCGTCGCGGACGACCAGGTGCTCACCTTCGTCACCGCCAACGTCGGCGCCGAGGCGTCGGCGTCCGGCACGCAGATCACCGCCGAGGACGCGGCGAAGACCGCCCAGGTCTACGTCGACGTCGCGCGGTCGACGTACTGCGGATAGATCGGAGACCTCGTGGCTCGATCCACTCGCCGGCGGTCACCGCTCCGGCTTCTTCTCGTCGCCGTCGCGGTGATCGTCGTCGTCCTGCTCGTCATCCTTCTTCTCTGGTACCTGCTGGCAGGACGACTGACGACGCCGGGTAGCGGCGGACCGCAGACACCGGGCGCCGAGGCTCCGACCTCCCAACCGGCGTCCTGCCCCGACGTGTTCGTGCTGTCCGTCCCCGGCACCTGGGAGTCGAACGCGGCCGACGACCCGTACGCGCCGACGGCCAACCCCATCTCGCTCATGCTGGGCGTCACGCAACCTCTGCAGCAACAGTTCGGTCCGGAGCGCGCGGAGGTCTACACCGTTCCGTACGTCGCCCAGTTCTCGAACCCCATCGCCTTCCCGCCGGACGGCCAGGCGTCGTACAACGTCAGTCGCTCCGAAGGTGCGGCGAAGGCGAACGACATTCTTGCGCAGCGCTATTCCGAGTGCCCACTGACGTCCTACGTCCTGGCGGGCTTCTCCCAGGGGGCTGTGATCGTGGGCGATCTCGCGTCCGCCATCGGAGCCGGAACCGGCCCGGTGCCGGCCGATCGCGTGCTCGGCGTGACCGTCATCGCCGACGGTCGCCGCGACGGTACGTCCGCTCAGCAGATCGGACCCCCGGTCGACGGAGTCGGTGCCGAGGTGGCGCTGGGCGGCCTGGACGTTCCCGGGATCACGATGACCGGCGCGCGGCAGGGCGGCTTCGGAACCCTCGCGGACCGCACGTTCTCCATCTGCGCCCCGGGTGATCTGATCTGCGCCGCACCGCCGGAGGCGATGTCGCTGCGCAACATTCCGTCCTCGATCACTGCGCTCGCCGGTGCTGCCGGAAATCCGGTGCACGGTAACTATGCGCGCTACGTCGTCGACGAGGCCGGAACCACCGCGACGCAGTGGACGGCGAACTGGGCAGCGGGCCTGATCGCGTCGGCACCCACCCCCGCGCATAGCTGACTTCTGCCCGGTTCGGGTGTCGTCACAGGCGACTTTTGGTCTCGGGCCGGTAACGGCTAGAGTGGCGAGTCGGCTCGATCCGGGTACCGACCACCGGCGCCGTGCCGACACACTTGATGCTGCAGGAGAGAGAGTCCATGAGTTCTGCCGACGCCGCGGGTACGTCTGCGCCATTGCGGAAGTTCCGATTCGCGGCCGGCGGTGAGGGCAACCCGGACGAGGGCGGTGCTCGTCGCTTCGTCAAGCTCGCGCAGAAGGCCGAGGAACTCGGTTTCGACAGCTTCATGATCCCCGACCACCTGGGCAATCAGGTCGGACCCATCGCTGCGCTCGGAGCGCTGGCAGTGGCAACGGACAAGATCCGCATCGGGACTGCCGTTCTCGCGAACAACTTCCGTCATCCCGCGGTCCTGGCGAAGGATGCGACGACGATCGATCAGATCTCCGGCGGTCGGCTCGAACTCGGTATCGGCGCGGGCTGGCTGAAAGAGGAGTACGACAAGTCCGGGATCGCCTACGAGAGTCCCGCCGTCCGCATCGAGAAGCTGGACGAGTCGCTCACCATTCTCGATACGTTGTTGCGTGGCCAGGAATGCAATTTCCAGGGCAAGCACTACTCGGTGAACGGACTGCAGGGCAGCCCGCGCCCCCGTCAGGGCCCGCGTCCTCCGATCGCTGTCGGCGGCGGCGGCCCGAAGTTGCTCACCATGGCGGCGAAGCACGCGGACATCATCTCGCTCGTTCCCAGCACGACTGCGGAGGGCAAGCTCAAGCTGTCGGAGATCACTCTCGAGAAGAGCATCGAGCGGGTCGAGACCATTCGCGCGGCGGCGGGGGACCGGTTCGACTCGATCGAACTGAACTGGACCATCACGACGATCCTGATCTCGGACGACCGCGAACAGACGGCCGAGATGGTGATCGGTGCGCTCGACAACGGATTCCCGCCGAACATGGAGGCCGACACGCGTTTGTCGGTCGAGCAGATCCTGCAGTCTCCTTACATCGCGATCGGCTCGTTCGAGGAGATCGCGGAGCAGATACGCCAGGTCAGGGCTGCCACGACCATGTCGTACGTCGGGGTGTTCCCCACCCAGATGGATGCATTCGCTCCCGTTGTCCAACTGTTGGCGGGCGAATGACGCGGAATGGGTCGGTACCATACTTTCGACCGAGTTCACCACTCAGTGGTGACAGGTCCGCTGAGACTTACCGGTGAGTAGGATGACCTCGCTCGCGTTCGAGCTGTACGCGTCCGACGGCGCTGCCTACGTCAGGATCGGGGGGTGTCGCACTGGCGACACCGCGGCGGTTCGAAGGAGATGATGATGAGTAACTCGTTCGACGATTTCGTCGACGACAGCGGCAATATCGTGATCCGCGAGGATCTCACGCTCGTTCGCCACGTCGAGCAGAACGTTGCCGACAACGGTGACGACCTGGCGTACCGTTACGTCGACTACTCGCGTGAGCGGGACGGCGAAGTACACGAGCTGACCTGGTCGCAGTTCGGCGCCCGCCTTCGCGCCGTGGCTGCGCGGTTGCAGCAGGTGACCACGCCCGGTGACCGCGTCGCGATCCTCGCGCCCCAGGGCCTCGACTACGTCGTCGCGTTCTTCGGTGCGGTCTACGCCGGCACGATCGCCGTGCCGTTGTTCGACCCCGACGAGCCCGGTCACAGTGACCGGCTGCACGCCGTTCTCAGCGACTGCGAGCCGTCCGCGATCCTGACGGCCACCAATTCTGCTGCCGGCGTCCGCCAGTTCTTCCGGTCGCTTCCGGCCGCGAAGCGACCCCGCATCATCGCCGTCGACGCCATCCCGGACAGTGTCGGTGCAACCTGGGTGGAGCCGCCCGCCGACATCGACGAGATCGCGTACCTGCAGTACACGTCCGGGTCGACGCGTGTCCCGGCCGGCGTCGAGATCACGCACCGCGCCGTGGGCGTCAATGCACTCCAGATGGTCGACGCCATCGAGCTCAACCACGATTCGCGTGGAGTGACGTGGTTGCCCCTGTTCCACGACATGGGCCTGCTGACGGTGATCCTCCCCGCGCTCGGCGGCAAATACATCACCATCATGAGTCCGCGTGCCTTCGTGCAGCGCCCGTGGCGCTGGATCAAGGAACTCGCTGCCGTCTCGGACGGCGCCGGCACGTTCGCCGCCGCTCCCAACTTCGCCTTCGAGCACGCCGCGCAGCGCGGTCTGCCCAAGAACGGCGAGACGCTCGACCTGTCGAACGTCATCGGTCTGATCAACGGTAGCGAGCCCGTCACCACCACGTCGATGAAGAAGTTCAACGACGCCTTCATGCCGTACGGACTGCCGAAGACCGCGATCAAGCCGTCCTACGGCATGGCCGAGGCCACGTTGTTCGTCTCCTCGACCAAGCATTCCGACGAGGCCCGCGTCATCCACGTCGATCGCACGGAGCTCAACGCCGGACGCATCGTCAAGGTCGAAGAAGGCACGCCGAACTCGATCCCGCAGGTCTCGTGCGGGTACGTCGCGCGCAGCCAGTGGGCGGCGATCGTCGACGCAGATGCCGCGGCGGAGGTTCCCGACAACCACGTCGGCGAGATCTGGCTGCACGGTCAGAACATCGGCAAGGGCTACTGGGGCCGCGAGAAGGAGACGTCGGAGACGTTCCACAACACACTGGTCTCGCACCTGAGCGAGAACAGTCACGCGGACGGTGCCCCCGAGGGTGCGAACTGGATGCGCACCGGCGACTACGGCGTCTACGTGGACGGCGAGCTCTACATCACCGGTCGCGTCAAGGACCTGGTGATCGTCGACGGCCGCAACCACTACCCGCAGGATCTCGAGGCGTCCGCTCAGGATGCGAGCAGCGCTCTGCGTCCCGGTTTCGTGGCGGCCTTCGCCGTTCCGGCGAACCAGCTTCCCGACTTCGTGTTCGAGCACGGCGGTGCCGGTCTGACCCGCGACGCGGGCGATTCGTCCGAGCAGCTGGTCCTGGTCGCCGAGCGCGCACCGGGCGCCGGCAAGGCCGATCCGCAGCCGATCGCCGACACGGTCCGAGCGGCCATCTCCCAGCGCCACGGTGTCACCGCACGCGACATCCTGCTGGTCCCGGCCGGGTCGATCCCGCGTACGTCCAGCGGGAAGATCGCACGTCGCGCGTGCAAGGCCGCGTACATCGAGGGAACGCTGCGTGGTGGATACCAGCAGACCGCGTTCCCCGACAATCCCGAAGACTGATCACCCGACGCGGGTAGTTTGGCGAGTTTGATGGCTGAAGAAGAGACAACGACGTTCGTACCGGAGCCGACCACCCTCCCCGAGAGCGACGGTTCCGCAGCGGATCAGCCCGCGGGAGAGATGACGGTCGCGCAGCTCAGGGATTGGCTGCGGCAGTGGGTGGCCGACGCCACCGGTCAGCCCGTCGGGCAGATCTCCGACGATCGTCCGATGGAAGAATTCGGTCTGTCCTCGCGCGACGCCGTCGCGTTGAGCGGGGAGATCGAGGAACTGGTCGGCGTCACGCTGACGGCGACGGTCGCGTATCAGCATCCGACGATCGCGTCGCTCGCCACGCGCATCATCGAGGGTGAGCCCGAGTCCGAGAGCGGCACCACCGACGACTCGTTCTACCTGTCGGCACCGGCGGGCGATTCCCACGACATCGCGATCGTCGGCGTCTCGACGCGGTTCCCCGGAGCGGGACACACGCCGGACGAGATGTGGGACATGCTCTCGGCCGGTCGAGACGGCATCACCGATCTCCCCGAGGGCCGGTGGTCGGAGTTTCTCGGCGACCGCCGCATCGCGGAGGCCGTCGAGGAGACCGTGACCAAGGGCGGGTATCTCGACGACGTCAAGTCCTTCGATGCCGAGTTCTTCGCGATGTCGCCGCGCGAAGCTGCCAACGTCGACCCGCAGCAGCGCTTGGCGCTCGAACTGACGTGGGAAGCGCTCGAGGACGCTCGCATCCCCGCGAACGAGCTCAAGGGCACGCAGGTCGGTGTCTTCATCGGAACGTCGACCAACGACTACCAGATGATCGCCGTCAGCGATCCCGACCCGCATCCGTACGCACTCACCGGAACGTCGACTGCCGTCGTCGCCGGCCGCGTGTCGTACTACTACGACTTCCGCGGTCCGTCCGTCGCCCTCGACACCGCGTGCTCGTCGTCGCTCGTCGCCGTGCACCAGGCTGTGCGAAGCCTCCGCAGTGGAGAGTCCACGCTCGCGCTGGCGGGCGGCGTCAACATGATCCTCTCGCCCGCAGCGACACTCGGCTTCGGCCAGACCGGTGTGCTCGCCCCGAACGGCAAGATCAAGGCCTTCTCGTCCGACGCCGACGGCATGATCCGATCCGAGGGCGGTGGACTGGTCGTCCTCAAGCGCCTCGAGGACGCGGAACGTGACGGCGACACCGTGCTCGCCGTCATCGCCGGCAGCGCGGTCAACCAGGACGGCCGATCCAACGGCCTCGCAGCCCCCAACCCCGACGCCCAGGCGGACGTCCTCCGGACCGCCTATCGCGACGCGGGAATCGTTCCCTCGACGGTCGACTACATCGAGGCGCACGGCACCGGAACCATCCTCGGCGACCCCATCGAGGCGGACGCCCTCGGTCGCGTGGTCGGGCGTGGACGCGACGCGGACAAGCCGGCGCTTCTGGGTTCCGCGAAGACCAACTTCGGCCACCTCGAGAGCGCTGCGGGCGCGGCCGGTCTGATCAAGGTGGTTCTCGCGCTGCGCGAGAACCAGGTGCCGCCCTCACTGAACTACGTGGGCCCCAACCCGTACATCCCGTTCGACGCCGCGCGTCTGCGCGTCGTCGACACCGCGACCGAGTGGCCCCGCTACTCGGGTGCCGCCATCGCCGGTATCTCGGGCTTCGGCTTCGGCGGTACCAACGCCCACGTCGTCGTGCGCGAGTACGTACCGGGTGCGGTCGCGGATGCGGGTACCGAGCCCGAATTCGACGCCTCGTCCGTCGACCCCGAGGCACTGGTCGGCGAGCCCGTCGGTGTGCCGGAGGAGACCGAGGCCGAGATCGAGCAGGTACTGGCGAGCATCCCGGACCACGACGTCGATCCCGGACCCGCCGCTCCGGTGCTGCTGGCCGTTTCCGCGAGCATGCCGTCACGGCGTCGTCGCGCGGCGGCCGATCTGGCCGACTGGCTCGAATCCGAAGTCGGCAGCACGACGCCCCTCGACGCCGTCGGTCGCTCGTTGTCTCGCCGCAACCACGGGCGCTCCCGCGCGGTCGTGATCGCCACGACGCGCGCAGAGGCCGTCACCGGATTGCGCGCCGTCGCCGACGGCAAGCCGGGACCCGGCGTGTTCAGCTCCGATTCCCCCGCATCCAACGGACCCGTGTGGGTGTTCTCCGGGTTCGGTGCGCAGCATCGCAAGATGGCGAAGGAGTTCTATGCGGCCGAGCCGATCTTCGCCGAGGCGCTGGATCGCGTCGACACGCTGATCGAGGACGAGTCCGGATACTCCATCCGCGCGATCGTCGAGGACGACGCGCTGACGTACGACTTCGAGAACTCGCAGGTCGGAATCTTCGCCATCCAGGTGGCGCTGGTGGAGACTCTGCGCGCCTACGGTGCGACACCGACGGCAGTGGTGGGACATTCGATGGGAGAGGTCGCCGCCGCGTACGCCGCGGGCGGTCTCGGCCTCGAGGATGCCGTGCGCATCATCGTCGCCCGCTCACGTCTGCTGGGCGAAGGTCAGGAGGGTCTCGGTGACGCGGCGGCCGGCGCGATGGCGCTGGTCGAGTTCTCCGCCGCCGAGGTGGCAGAG
The DNA here is from genome assembly GCF_000834565.1 of Rhodococcus sp. MEB064. Classification (NCBI taxonomy): domain Bacteria; kingdom Bacillati; phylum Actinomycetota; class Actinomycetes; order Mycobacteriales; family Nocardiaceae; genus Rhodococcus; species Rhodococcus sp. MEB064. Next base: position 125,938 of record NZ_JXQS01000026.1, on the reverse strand, counting down.
CTGGCCGACAGATTCCCTGGCGTCGAGCCCAGTGTGTACGCCGCCCCGACACACACGACCGTCGGCGGACCGGCGGAACCGGTGCAGAAGTTGGTCGAGTACGCGGAGTCCCTCGGCAAGATGGGCCGCGTCCTGGACGTCAAGGGTGCAGGCCACACCTCCGCGGTCGATCCTCTCCTCGGAGAGCTCGCCGCGGAACTGATGGGCATCGAACCGCATCCGCTCGCCGTGTCGGTGTTCTCGTCGGTGGACAAGGACGCGTTCTACCGCGCCGGCCACGAGGCCGTGCACGGCGTCGACTACTGGACGAAGGGGATGCGCCACCCGGTGTGGTTCACCCAGGCCGTCAAGCAGGCGGTCGACGCCGGCTACACCACGTTCGTCGAGCTGTCGCCGAATCCCGTGGCCCTCATGTCGATCGCAGCGACCGCCTGGGCGACAGGAGTTCCCGACGCCACGCTGGTCGCCACACTCAAGCGCAAGGAGAGCGAGGCGGCAACGTTCCTCGCTGCACTCGCGGAGCTGTACGTCCACGGCCACGCCGTGTCGTTGGCCTCTCTGTTCGACGACGGTGAGTACGCCGAGATCCCGCGGACGTCCTTCGTACGCAAGCATCACTGGATCGACACGGCCGTGCATCTCGGTGGATCCGGCTCGGCCGGTACCCGGGTCGCCCTTCCCGACGGCCGGTTCGTCTGGGAGACACCGGTGTCCGGTATCTCCAGCATCGGCGACCTGGTGTCCGTGCTCGCGGGAGACGTCCTCGGTGACGTCACCGTGGGTGCCGTCGTGGCGCAGCGCGCCGTGCCGGCCACGGGGACACTCACCACCACGCTCACCCCGCACCCCGGTGGTGCGTCACTGCAGGTCCACTGGAACGACGGCAGCACGTTCCACGCTGTCGCCGACGCTGTCGTCACGGGGTCGGGCGTCACGGGATCCGCTGCCGTCGAGAGCTTGTCGGCGGAGCGAGTCGAGGAACCGTTCGTAGAGGAGGAGCCGGAGGTCGTCGACGACTTCGGTGACCGCTGGGATCCGAACGGTACGCAGACGATGGAAGACCGCCTGGCGATCGTCGTCGCGGAATCCATGGGCTACTCGCCTGAGGATCTCCCCGCGGAGATCCCGCTCATCGAGCTCGGTCTCGATTCGTTGATGGCTGTCCGCATCAAGAATCGCGTCGAATTCGAGTTCGACATTCCGCAGGTGCAGTTGCAGGCCGTGCGGGACGCGAGTCTGCGTGAGGTGGAGAAGTACCTGCGCTACGCGCTCGAGAACCGTGAGGAGGTCGCCGCCCTCGCCGAGGCGCAGGAACGCGATCGACTCGCCGAGCAGACCGCCACGGTGGACGCGGAAGAGCCTGTCGCACAACCCGACCCGGTCGTGGCAGAGCCCGAGCCGGAAGCAGTCGAGCAGCCTGCTCCGACGGCCGCGGCAGCGTTCGAGGCACCGACCGATGTGAGCGACGCCCAGTCGTTCGCCGAGGCCACCGGAACCGACGTCGCCCCGCGTGACGCCGCCGAGCGCCTGACGTTCGCCACCTGGGCCGTCGTGACCGGACAGTCGGCGAAGGGCATCTTCAACACCCTCCCTGTACTCGACGATCCGACGGCCGAGAAGCTCGCGGCGCGGCTCAGCGAACGGTCGAAGGGTGAGATCACCTTCGACGACATCCTCGACTCGGAGACCATCGAGCAACTCGCCGACGTGGTTCGTCCCTTCCTGGAGTCCGGTGACGTGACCGGACTGGTGCGCACGCTGCGGGCCCGTCCGGAAGGCTCGACGGCCGTGCCGGTCTTCGTGTTCCACCCGGCCGGCAGCTCCTGCGTCGTCTACGAACCGCTGCTCAAGAGGCTGTCCGCGGACACCCCGATGTACGGCCTCGAGCGCACCGAGGGTCCGATCGAGGACCGGGCGCGCGCGTACCTTCCGCTCCTGCGGGAGATCCAGGGCGACGGTCCCTACGTCCTCATTGGCTGGTCGCTGGGCGGCGTGCTGTCCTACGCGGTGGCGGCGCTCCTCCGCGAGGAAGGTGCGGACGTCCGGTACGTCGGCCTCATCGACACGGTCATGCCGTTCGAGCCGATCCCGGACACACCCGAGGAGATCCAGCTGCGCTGGAAGCGGTACGCGCAGGTCGGAAAGAAGCTGTACAACGTCGACTACCCGCTGCCCTACGAGAAGTTGGCGGCGGCGGACGACGACGGTCAGATCAAGATCATCATGGACATGGTCAAGATGAGCAGCGCGAAGATCCCCAGCGGCATCATCGAGCACCAGCGCACGTCGTGGTTGGACAACCGCGCCATCCAGACTGCGCAGCCTCAGCACTACGAGGGCGACGTCACGCTCTACATGGCCGACAAGTACCACGACGACGCCATCGCACTCGAGCCCCGACTGGGCAAGCGTGAACCGCACGGTGGCTGGGGCCCGTACGCTCCGAACCTGGACATCGTCCACATCGGCGGTGACCACCTCGCAGTGATCGACGAGCCGTACATCTCGGCGATCGGTGCGGATCTCCAGAGCAAGATGGAGAAGATTTCGGCGTCGATCACGCCGAAGGGAAGCGAGTCGCACACGTGACATCCACGACTGCCGCCAAACTGGCCGAGCTCCGCGAGAAGCTCGAGGTCGCCCGCGAACCCGCGGGTGACGTCGCCGTCGCCAAGCGTGCCAAGAAGGGGATCCCCAGCGCTCGCGAGCGCATCGACATGCTGCTCGATCCGGGTTCCTTCGTGGAGATCGGCGCGCTCGTCCGTGCGCCCGGTAACCAGGACTCGCTGTACGGCGACGGAGTCGTGACCGGTCACGGGACCGTCGACGGACGACCGATCGCGGTGTTCTCGCACGATCAGACCGTGTTCGGCGGCACCGTCGGAGAGATGTTCGGCCGCAAGGTCGCTCACATCATGGAGTTCGCAGCCGACATCGGCTGCCCGTGTGTGGGCATCAACGACTCGGGCGGCGCCCGCGTGCAGGACGCAGTGACTTCCCTCGCCTGGTACGCGGAGCTCGGTCGCCGCCAGGAACCGCTGTCGGGAATGTGCCCGCAGATCTCGGTGATCCTGGGCAAGTGCGCCGGCGGCGCCGTCTACGCACCCATCAACACCGACATCATCGTGGCCACCGAAGAGGCCTACATGTTCGTCACCGGGCCGGACGTCATCAAGTCCGTCACCGGCGAGGAGGTCAGCCTCCACGATCTGGGAAGTGCACGTAAGCAGGCCGAGTACGGCAACGTCCACCACGTGGCCGCCGACGAGAAGGCCGCTTTCGAATGGGTGCGCAAGTACCTGTCCTACCTCCCGTCGAACTGCCACGAGCAGCCGCCGGTGATCAACCCCGGCCTCGAGCCGACGATCACCGACGACGATCGTTCGCTCGACGTGTTCATGCCGGACTCGGACAACGCCGGTTACGACATGCACGAGATCCTGCTGCGCATCTTCGACGACGGTGACTTCCACGAGCTCACCGCGCAGACGGCGTCCAACATCATCGTCGGCTTCTCGCGTGTCGACGGTCGTCCGGTGGGTGTCGTGGCGAATCAGCCCATGCACCTCAGTGGCGCCCTGGATGCGGCGAGCAGTGACAAGGCGTCGCACTTCATCAACATCTGCAACGCGTTCGAGATCCCGCTCGTCCTGGTCACGGATACACCAGGTTTCATGCCCGGCCTCGAGCAGGAGAAGATCGGCGTCATCAAGCGCGGCGGCCGGTTCATCTTCTCGTACGTGTGCGCGACGGTCCCGAAGGTCACCGTCGTGATCCGCAAGTCCTACGGCGGTGGATACGCGGTGATGGGGTCCAAGCAACTCGGTGCCGACATCAACTTCGCGTGGCCCACGGCCCGCATCGCGGTGATGGGCGCCGAGGGCGCGGTCAGTATCATGGCCCGTAAGCAGCTCGCCGAGGCGGGCGACAACGCGCCGGCCATCCGTCAGGGCTTCATCGACTTCTACAACGAGCATGTCGCCACGCCGTGGATCGCTGCCGAGCGCGGGTACATCGACGCGGTCATCGAGCCGTCGAGCACCCGCCTCGAGATCCGCAAGGCGCTGCACATCCTGCGGGACAAGACGAAGGAACGGCGCCCCCGCAAGCAGCACCTGTTCCCGATCTAGCCGGCCCGTCCGATCCGGTCACGGTGACCGCCCGGTCCGTTATGGTGCACCCATGACACGGACGGTCACCGTTCTCGCCGTCATCGGCGGCGTCGTCCTGGTGGGCGTCGCGGCGACTGCCGTGGTCCTGGGGGTGCGGTCCACCACCGAATCGCGGGACGACGAGTCGTTCCAGAACTCCCTTGCCTCGTTCTACGAGACACCCGACGACGCTCCCGCGCCGGGTGAGCTGGTCCGGGTGGAGCCGATCTCGGACCTCGACGTTCCCGGTGGCACGGCGTATCGGATGCTGTACGGCACGAACGCCCCCGACGGCGCGGCCGCGGTGTCCTCGGGGATGCTCATCGTTCCCGACGCCCCCGCTCCTCCCGGTGGCCGCCCCGTACTCGCCTGGGCGCACGGCACTCTGGGGTTCGGCGACGAGTGCACACCGTCCCGTCGCTATCGACCGACGCTCGACGACCTCGACTTCGGTAGTTGGCTGCCGTCCGTCATGGACCGAGGCTGGGTGGTGGCTGCGACGGACTACACGGGCATCGGCACCGCAGGAGATCCGTACTACCTGATCGCGAAGAGCGAAGCGCGGGACGTCATCGACTCGGTACGGGCCGCGCGCAATTACCCGGAGGCAGAGGCGAGTTCGACGTACGTGACGTTCGGCCATTCGCAAGGTGGCCATGCGTCGATGTCCGCGGCCATGTACGCCGATCTGGCGCCCGAACTCCGGCTGGTCGGCGCCGCCGCTGCAGCTCCCGCCGCCTTGTTGGGTCCGTTGTTCACCGAGCAGTACGACCAATTCGTCGCCTGGGGCATCGGGCCGAGTGTCGCGGTCTCGTGGCCCGTCGTCTACCCCGATCTGCCCCTCGACGGCGTGCTGAGCTCGTCGGCGATGTCCCGGTACGCCGACCTCGGCCAGGGCTGCATCACGCAGGAGTTGGGGAAGCTACTGCTCGAACGCGCGGAGGGTCAGCAGTTCTTCGCGTCCGACCCGATGACGAATCCGCAGTGGGTGGCGGCGGTGGCCGACCAGACGATCGACGTGAACCGGATCGGTGTGCCCACCTTCGTCGTCCAGAGCCTGTCGGACGTCATCGTGCTGCCGAACACCACCGCCCTGCTGTCGGACGAGTTCTGCGCGGCGCCGTCACCGACGTACGACATGTCCTGGCTGGGACAGACGACGCACCAGGACACCGCCAAGGTCGGCGGTCTGCTGGCGGTCGACTGGATCCAGGACCGGTTCGACGGGGCGTCGGCGCCGAACTCGTGCGCGCATCCACTCCCGATCGCACCGGCCGATCCGGGTCAGTAGACCCGCAGAGTCCCCGGCGACCACAGTCCGCTGCGCGTCTGCTTCGTGACGTCCACCGACGCCGCGCTCGCGCTGCGGTCGAACTTGTCGTAACGCTCGAGCGAGCCCCAGTCCCGGCCCCAGTCGTGGTTCAGGTAGGTCGGGACGGTGGTGGGTGACGCCAGCATCTCGGTGAAGCCCAGCGGCCCGCCGTTCTCGGCGGCCTGCCACGTGTCCGTCGACGACACGGCCAGCCCGCGGTCCGGGAGGATGCGGAAGTTCGGGACCTCGGCGACACCGTCCAGATGGTCGAACGGTCGCTGGCACGGGAACTGCAGGCCCACGGCCCAGTCGAGCAGAACCGGTTGCGTCGTGCCGATCTCGTCCTGAAGGGACTTGACGACGGGAACGCGTGGTGGGGTGAACGCCAACCACTGGTCACCGGTCAGGTTGGGATCGTTGGCGACGACTCGCACGGCATCGGCGTCGGGCGAGAGTTCGTCCAGTGGGATGCGTAGGTTCCGCCACGACGGTGCGGGGCCGATGTCCTTGGGTAGGTAGTCGCCCTGAACCTGGACGGTGCCGTCCGGCTGACGCTTGCCGTACTCGACGCGCAAGGACTGCCCGTACGTGTTCTCACCGGTCTCGATGTTCTCGGACCAGATGCGGCCGGCTGCGGTGACGACGACCAGTGGTGCGTCGTCACTGCGTGCGGGGAGCCCGTACCAGCTCGAGGTGGCGTAGGCCGGTGTCTGCACGCCGGCCTGGTAGGAGCCGAGAACGGGTGTCGTGGCCGGGTCGAGTCCGAACGGCAATTTGGCGGTGGAGCCGTTGACGCCCGCGGCGCCGACGCCTCCGGCGGTGCCGGAGGACTGGCCTTCCTCGAACGCCGCGCCGACGGACTGTTGATCCGTATTGCCCTGTCCTGGTTTGACTTCCACCGCATCGGCACTGAGGTCGGTGGGAATGCCGTTGGGAGTGAAGCCGACCGGCTCCGCTCCGCCCAGGGGACCGGTCGCGGTGTCGACGGGACCCGGCAGCGCCGTGAGGACACCGGCGTTGGGGTCGGATTCGACCAGGACGTCCCGGGCGAGCCCGCAGCTGTTACCGGCCAGGGCCTGAACGTTGGAGCGCCCCAACGAGTACGCGGGGTACTGGGAGACGGCGCCCTTGAGGAGCGAGAGGATCTCGAACAGCACCAGCAGTCCGGCGACCACGGTCAGCGGCGCGGCCGCGAACTTGCGGATGCGACGTCCGCGCTCGCTTCCCGCCCGCGGTTGCGGTGCTGCGAATCCCTCACGGAGGTAGTGCCATGCCGCGAGGGCGACGGCGCAGAAGAACAGGACGAGCAGCACGGTGTTCGACTGGATGCCCTTGATCGACACCACCTTGTCGAACCACGGCACGCCGTAACTCGAGACGTACCAGTACCCGTTGATGCCCGAGAAGGACAGGGCGAGGACGAAGGCGAGGCCGACGACGAAGACGGTCCGGTTGCGTCGGGACCGCAGGGCGCTGGCCGAGACGGCGACCGCCGTCAGCGCTGCCAATGATCCGGCGATGCCCGCGTACACCCCGAAGTGGTGAGTCCACTTGGTGGGGTTGAACATCATGAAGAAGATGGTGCCGAACACGACGCCGATCAGTCGCCACGCAGGTCCGGACGGAACGCCGGGAATGCGCTTGCGGCGCAGCAGGACGAACACGGTGGTGAAGAGGCACAGGAGCATCGTCAGGAACGCGAAGCGGCGTGCGACCGATCCGTCCACTGTCTGGACGAACAGGTAGTAGTACCGCAGGAAGTCGTTGTACCAGGGCAGGTTCGGACCGATCAGAGTGCGCACGCGGGTCGATTCCTGCACGGCCGCGAACGTCTGGTCTCCGTAGACCACGATGAGCACCAGGACTCCGGCGCTGGCCAACGGTGCGAGCAGCGGAAGCGTTCCCACCATGCGGTGGCGCTTGACGACGATGCGCACCAGCGGCCTGATGCCGGTCAGGATGGCCGCGACACACATCAGGCCCGTCGGGGCCGCAGCGAGTGTGAATGCGCCGATCAACGCGGCCACGGCAGCGGGGAGCAGTCGTCCGGTCGCGATGGCCCGCTCGACGGAGCACCAGGTGAGCAGGGCGCCGAGGGCGACGACGGGTTCGGGGCGAAGTCCGTTGTTGTACGGGAGCCAGAACGCGAGAAAGACCAGGCCGCCGGTCCAGACGGCGACCGAGTTGATGCGTACTGCGCGACCGAGGCGGGGAACGACCTCGCGGCTGATGACCAACCAGCACAGGATGCCGGCGATCAGCGCGGGCAGACGCATCCACGGACTCGCCGTGGAGATCTTCGCGAAGGCGGCGAGCACGTCGTAGTACCAGCCGAAGGGAGCCTCGGGGACGCCGAACCACCGGAAGTAGTTGGCCATGTACCCGGCGTTCTCCGACACCCTGGCCATGGTCAGCAGGTAGCCGTCGTCCGCGGTGTTCGCGCCGAAGAAGTGCCAGCCCGCGAGTGCGCCGACGACCACGGCGTCGATGCCGGTGACCTTCCACCAGTGCGCGGGGAAGAAGCGGCGGTGCGTGCGTCCGTCGGTGCCGTCGAGTCGGGCGAGTGCGCCGAGCGCGAGTGCCGTGCACGCGATCGCACCGATCATGGCGAGGAGCTTGAGAATCGTCGGTGACGACGAGAAGCGTGAGTCGACGGCGATCGACACCTCGAGGCCCGGGTACTGCGACGCCGAGCCCGACAGGTCCGAGAAGACACCGACGACCTGCGGCCGCAGATCTCCGGGGAGCTCGCCGGCGCGCGGATTGCCCTGGGGGTCCACCAGGCCGTCGAACGACGCGGACGTCGCGTCGATGGTGGAGGAGAACGTGATGGCCTGGCACGCGCTGGACCGGAACTCCGACCGAGGTGCCGACGCGATGACGACGTTGCGGTCCAGCACGTCCACCGAGTCGGCGCCGACCCGTACGAACATGGCGTTCAGCGCGGCTCCGTCGCCCTGTGGGGGCGCGGTGGACAGCAGGATGCCGCCGGCCTCGGGAACGGCCGCGACGGCCTCGCACGGGATCGAGACGGTGATGGACACCGGCACCTGGGACATCAGGGGCGCATCGACGCTGTCGACGGTTCCGTTCTGTGGCCACGAGATGACGGCGTCGTCCTGGGTCACCGGCAGGAACGGCGTGATGATCGCGAACAGAACACCGAGAACTCCCGTCACCACGGCGACGAGGCGCGTGGTGCGGTACTGCTGTCGGACGTCCACCGAGCGCTCCGAGCCGGCAGGCGTCGGAGCGGTCGGCTGTGAGGTGAGGGCGTCGGGCACGGCTCCCGATGTTATGCGACCGTGATCCCGGCGCTGCACTCGCTGGTTACTTACTGGTACTTGATGTGCCCGGGCGACCAGATGCCCGAACGGGACGACGTGGTCACGTCGGGCTGGACCTCGACCGCGCCGGGATCGAGCGGGGTGTACCGCTCGAGGGATCCCCAGTCCCGGCGCAGATCGTCCGCCAGATACGTCGGCAGGGTTTCGGCGCCGAGAACGAGACCGGTCCACCCCAACGGCCCGCCGCCGACGTCGTCCTGCCACGCGTTGGTGGATTCCGCACCGTTGCGGTCGGGGAGGATCCGCCATTCGGGCAGCTCGGCCACGCCGTACCGGTGGTCGAACGGACGTTGACACGGGAAGGCGAGGCCGACGGACCAGTCCAACAGCACCGGAGCGGTGGACCCGACGACGTCGTTCAGCACCGTCGTCCGGGGCGCACGAGGCGGAGTGACGGCGAGCCACTGGTCTCCGGCGAGATCGTCGTCGGAGGCCACGAGCCGCACGGCGTTCGCCTCGGCGGGAACGCCGTCCAGCGGGACTCGCAGGTTGCGCCACGACGGCTGCGGTCCGATGTCGATGGGGGAGACCCCGCCCAAGACCTGCTCGGTTCCGTCCGCGGCGACGGTGGCGTACTCGACGTCGAGGGTCTGTCCGGGCGTCACGATGCCGTCGGCGTCCACGGAGCGGATGCGGCCGGCGGCGGTGACGGCCAGGAAGTCTCGCTGGTCGGCGTCGGGCAGCGAGTACCAGCCCGACGTGAGACGGGCCGGCGCAGCATCGCCCGAACCGAAGGAGCCGAGCACCGGGGTGGTGGCGGGGTCCAGGCCGAAGGGCAACGCGATGCGGGATCCGTTGACGCCGGCTCCGGCCGTGGTGCCGCCTCCGGTTCCGGCGGAACTGGTGGTCGCGCTCTGACTGGTGTCCGACGGGTCGACCGAGTTGGCGCCGCCCGTGGTCGCGGAGTCCTCGCGGTCGGCGCTGAGGTCGCGCGCGACACCGTCGGGGGTGAACCCGACGCTGTCGGTACCGGCGAGCGGGTCGTCGCCCTGGTTCGGCAGCGGCTGCAGCATCGACGCGTTCGGATCGGTCTCGACCAGGACGTCGCGCGCGAGTCCGCACGACTCACCGAGAACGGAATTCACGTTGGACCGCGCGACGGAGTACGCGGGGTACTGGGCCGCCGCACCCTTGAGCAGGGACAGCACCTCGAAGAGCACGACCAGGCCGGCGACGACCGTCAGGGACGATCCGCTGAACTTTCTGGTCCGTCGGGTCTCGGCGGCGACGAAGGGCGCTCGGAAGTGCTGCCAGGCGGCGTAGGCGAGCGTCAGGACCGTCAGGCCCAGCAGCAGCGTCGCGAACCCCTTGCCGGCGATGGACGGCGGCTTGTCGAACCACGGCACGCCGTAGCTAGAGACGTACCACCACCCGTTCGATCCGGTGAAGGCGAGCGAGGTGAGGAACAGGACCGCCGCCGTGAACAGCGTGCGGTTGCGTGGGGACCGTTCGGTCGCCGAGATCACCGCGACTGCGGCAAGGGCAGCCAGCGAACCGGCCAGGCCCGCGTACACACCGAAGTGGTGGGTCCACTTGGTCGGGGTGAACATCATGAGGGCGAGAGCGCCGGCGACGATGCCGAGGATGCGCCGGGACGGACCCAGTGACGTTCCCGGGATGCGGCCCCCGCGGCGCAGCATGACGACCAGGCAGGTCACCAGGCAGAGGAGCATCGCGAACACCGCGAAGCGCCTGGCCAGTGATCCGTCCGGCGAGATGTTCAGCAGCGCGTCCCAGCGGTAGCGCTCGTCGAACCACTTGACGTTGGGTCCCACGGCAGACCGCACGCGGGTCGCCTCGAGCACCGAGGCGACGGTCTGATCGGCGAAGACGGCGAACAGCACCACCGTTCCGGCGGCCAGGATCGGTGCGAGCAGCGCGGGCAGGCCCACGGCCTTGCGGCGACGCACGATGATCTGCAGGACGGGCCTCGACCCCGCCAGCAAAGCGGCGATAGCGATCAGTCCGGTCGGCCCGGCGGCCAGCGAGAACGCCGCGATGACGACCGCGACCGCGGCCGGAAGCAGTCGACCTGTCGAGATGGCGCGCTCGATCGAGCACCACGTCAGCAGCGCGCCGAGCGCGATGACCGGTTCCGGGCGCAGGCCGTTGTCGTAGGGCAACCAGAACGCCAGGAACACCAGACCCGCCGTCCACACGGCGACCGGTCGCGTCCGCACCGCGCGGCCCAGGCGCGGAATGACCTCCCGGCTGATGATCAACCAGCACAGAATCGCGGCGATCAGCGCGGGCAGCCTCATCCACGGGCTGGCGGTGGACACCTTGGCCAGCGCTGCGAGCGCGTCGTAGTACGGCATGCCGAACGGCGCCTCGGGGACACCGAACCAGCGGTAGTAGTTGGCCATGTACCCGGAGTGCTCGGACACCCTCGCCATGTTGAGCAGATAGCCGTCGTCCGAGGTGTTCGCACCGATGAAGTGCCAAAGAAGCAGCGTTCCCAGCACCACGACATCGATACCGGTGAGACGCAGCCAGTGCCGGGGGAAGAACCGGCGGGCGCGTCGTCCGTCCGCATCGTCGAGACGGTGCAGGGCGACCAGTGAGACGACGGCCAGAAGCCCGCCGAGGACGATCGCCAGCAGTTTGAGCGTGGAGGGTGACGACGAGAATCGGGAGTCGACGTCGACACGTACCGACAGGTCGGCGGGGGCCGCGCCGGTGAGCCCGCTGAAGATTCCGACGGTCTGCGGCCGCTGGTCGCCCGGGACGGTGCCGGTCAGCTCACCGGCGGTGGCCGTGGTGCCCTCCGGTGTCGAGGACACGGTCAACTCGTCGCACGATCGCACCGTCTCGGCAGGGACGGACAGCAGCAACTGATCCCGCAGGACGACGGAAACGGCGCCCGCGTCGTCGGTGCCGATCACGAGGCCGACGCGGCGGGCGTCCGGTGCCTGCGGTGCGACGGTGGACAGGACGACCGTGTCGGCGGGTGCATCGGCCAGGACCCGGCACGGCACCGCGGCGGAGAGGGCGAGGGGGTTGTACGACACCAGGGGCGCTTCCACGCTGGTGAAGGACCCGTCCTGCGGCCACGTGAGCGACGCGGCGTCCTGCTCGACGGGGAGGAACGGGGCGAGGACTGCTAGAAGTGCGCCGAGCAGTCCGGTGACGACGGCGACGATTGTGATCCGGGCGAAGGCGGAGCGTCCGGGTACCGAGGCGGCCGGTGGTTCGATGGTCGAGTCGGCGAGGGTCTTCGGCACGCTCCGATGCTAGGCGACGAGGCGGACGAGACCAGAATCCGCCGACGGAGCGCGGGTGTACCGCGCCGTCATCGGACGTCCCACACGTAGGTCCCGTCGATGTCCGTGGCGCCCTGGCCCAGAAGGTCGTCGACGGTGTCGCGCAGCTCGTCCTGGTGGTCCGTCGGCGGAACCATGACGACGTCCGCATCCCAGAAGCTCAGGTCCTCGCGTGCCGTGGCGCGCTGCTGGTCCGAGAGGGTGGGGACGATGCCCGTGCGCCCGACGGTGCCCAACAGCTTGGCCGTGGGACGGTCGATCGCGCCGTACTTCGCCTCCCCGTCGGCCATGCCGCTGGGTCCGACGAAGTAGCCGCCGGCGATGCGGTACTCGAGCCCGGTGGCCACTTGCCATCGCAGCGCCGCGGCAGTTCCGGGGTTCGGGACCGGGACGGTGAGGATGGAGCCCTGATCGACGTACTCGCGCCACGTTCCGTCGGCGAGGAAGGCGGGGGTCTCACCGCGATCGGCCGTCGGCAGAGGGGTCGGTGCCAGCGGGACGAGCGCGAGGGAGAGCGCTCCGGTCCACACCACCGCGTGACGACGCGATCCGGGCCGCGTCAGGAGTTCGTCGGTGACCATCGCGAGCAACAGCGCCATCGCCGGGACCGCGGCGAGTACGAACCGCGTCTCGAGGACCGACTGCAGCAGCGGAAGACGGTCGAGGTACTCCCCGGGCAGCGTGATACCGGTCTCCGTCTCGTCGACGACCAGTTGCACACCCAGCGACATGACCATGAGGACGAGCACGGAGACGAACGCGGCGACGGCCACGGGGCGACGGCGCAGAACGACGGCCGCTGCGACCACGACGAGAAGCAGAGGGATGCCGAAGTAGGCGTTCTGTTCGGTCGGGTTCAGCGCGACGTCCTCCATGGGGAACGCCGCTCCCCACAGCGACTGCGGAGGGAACTGGATCAGCGAGACGAGGTCGTTGCCCGGCAGGTTGTGGTCCAGGTGCGTGTAGCTCTGGGCGCCCAGGAACTGCCACCAGAGAGGCACCGCGACGAGCACGGCCGTGAGGACTGCTGCTCCGAGGACGGGAAGCGCCGAGCGCGCGACCATCGCCCCCACTTCACGAGGTCGCTGCACCCCGTACAGAACCAGCAGCAGGAGTACGGCCACGGCGAAGATGAGCAGTGGTTCCTCGCCGAGGAGGACCTGCCAGGCGACCAGCAATCCCAACACCACCGCGTTCCGACGCGGCCGCTCTCCGTCGGCGATGCGGAGCACCACGTAGAGGATGAAGGGGAGCACCCCCAGTACGACGAAGTTGGGGTGCGCGTTGGCGTGGGAGATCATGCCGGGTGCGAACCCGCAGATCAGGCCGCCGAGCCCGGCGGCTGCCCTGGACTGGACGACGGTGCGGGAGAACAGGAAGTACCACCCGAAAGCGGTAGTGGCGAGGCCGAGCGTGAGGGCCAGGGCGAACGTCGTGGACGCTCCGAATGCCAGCGTGATCGGGGTCAGCGGGACGGACAACCCGAGCATCGCGGTATTGGCCATCATGTTCACCCCGTCGGGGGCGTTCTGCAGATCCGTGAAGAACGGGTTCTCGAGGTGGGTGACCGACCGCGCGGTGACGGCGAAGAACCATTCCCACATGGTCTGGTCCTGGCCGCTGAACCGCAGGTACTCCGACCGCAGGTGCTGCCACTGGTTGTGGAGGATCAGGACGGACAGCGCCGTGTAGACCGCCGCGGCGAGGATATCGGGGCGCCGGGAAGTCTTCGGACTGGGCGAGCTCTCCGGCTCGGTGTCGGCGGTCGTACCGGTCGTCATGTGCGCACCACGAGAACGAAGGGCCCGATCTCGCGGATCTGGAAGCGTGGATCGTCGAACAGGGACTCGGGGTAGGACACGGTGTAGCGGCGCACGTTGGGGTCGTTCGGGTAGACGTCCTCCGCGAGGCGCAAGGTGTACCCGTCGGCGCCGCGGCGGAACAGGAAAGCGTCCGGTGCGCGCCACGGCAGATCGTCCAGTGCGCCGATCAGGGCGTCGCTGCTGCCCAGGTCGGCCCACGACTCGACGGCTGCGGCGCGTGCCTGGAACTCGGCCAACGGGTTGGCGTAGTGCGAGGTGAGCCCCTGGAAACCGAAGTACGGGTAGTAGGCCAGGAACGTGGTGTCCGAGGTCAGCAGGACGGTGCCCGACCGCGGCTCGGGGCGTATCGACGTCAGGGCCGCATCGATCTCGGCGTAGTACGACACGGCGCTGGGGGGACGCTGATCCGCGCGGACGCCGTCACCGTCCGTATCCGTGTAGGCGACGGTGATCTCGTTCTGCAGGACGTGGGGAATGTCCTGCGCGAATGCGACGGCTCCCACCACACCGACGGCGACGGCGACGGACCGCACCCGCGGGGACTCGCTCGCGATCAGATACAAGGCGCGCGATCCGTCGACGACGCCGAACACACCCGCAGCCCCGAGAAGAAGGATGAGGACCGATTCCAACCGGAAGCCGAGAAGTGTCGTGCCCGCAACGGTGGCGAGCATCGACAGGAGCGACCATCCGTAGACCGAGACGACACCCAGTCCCAGGGCCTGAGCACGACGGGAGTCCTTGGCTCGCACCACGATCCAGATCGTGCCCACCAGGCACAGCGCGCCGAGGAGGGTGAAGCGCGCCATGGGGAACGGCAGTTCGGCGCCGGAGTCGGGCAGGTAGTGCAGCGCCGTACCGCTCTCGGCCGTGGTCCCGGTCAGCGAAGCCCGTAGGTACGGCGCCCACACCACCAGGGCGAGAAGCCCGGCGATACCGGCAATGACGGCCAGCCGCAGAGCGGGATCGACGAGCGCGGTGAACGACCGCCGTTGGCGGTACCGCATCCCGGCGGAGACCACGGCCATCACCACGACGGTGAACGCGGCGATGCCGAGATAGAGCGTGTACACGGTGGCGGCGACGCCCAGGAAGAGGCCGGTGCCGACGACCGCGCCCCACCCTGCCCAGCGCGTCGACCCGGGACGATGCAGCGCACCCCACGCCAGGATCAGCACGGGCGGGATCATGATGGCGATGACGGCGCCGTACGCCTCGGGGGAGGCGTAGGCGACGGCCAGAGCGCTCACACCCAGAGCGACCAGCACGGCAAGATCGGCGCGAACGAGGCTGCGCCACAGCACGAGTGAGACCACTGCGGCCACGGCGAGCGACGCGATCGCGTACGGCTTGTACGCCTCCCACCCGGCCATGCCCAGGGCGTCGGCAACACGGCCGCCGACCCAGAACCACCCGGCCGGGTAGTACGGCGGCAGATCCGCGTAGGTCATGTCCGCCAACGCGGGGGAGTCGGTCAGCCGCGTCAGGTACTCGGTGCGGAATTCCTGATCGACCGAGATGCCGAAGAGGTAGAGCTTCGTCGCCGCGAGAGGCATGCCCAGGGTGACGGTGACGAAGCCCGACAACCCGACCCACGAGAGAAGCGTCGCCACCCGAGGTGCGCGCTGCGCGCGGATCATCAACACCGACACAGCGAGCACGGCGAGGGTCGCGACCTGTCCCACCGTCGCCACGGCGCGTGTGACGTTGGAGGAGTTGAACGCCGGCCACTGCACCAGCGAGAACGCGACGAGACCTACAGCCGACACCAGGACTGCGACCACGGCGCCGAGAACCGCCTCGGCGAGAGTCGTCAGTGACGTTCGCGCCGGTGCTGTGGTCTGCACCGCCGACTCAGATGGGGAGTTTGCGGAAGATCGGACGCGGCACGTGGCGCAGCGCCATCATGACGAAGCGGAACGGTCCCGGTGCCCACACCAGATCCTTGCCCTTGCGGGACGCGGACACGGCCAGCTTGGCGATGTCTTCCTTGTCGACAGTCAGCGGCGCTTCCTTCACATGGGCGCTGAACTTGGTGCGCACCATGCCCGGACGGATGACGGTCACGCGAGGTCCGAACTCGCGCAACGCTTCTCCGAGGCCGAGGTAGAAGCCGTCGAGTCCGGCCTTGGTGGAGCCGTAGACGAAGTTGGAGCGTCGCACACGCTCGCCGGCCACCGACGACATGACGATGATCCGGCCGAAGGCCTGCGCCTTCATCTTCTCGCCGAGAAGGACGCCCACCGACACGGACGCCGTGTAGTTGATGTTCGCCGTCAGGACAGCCTTGCGCTGGTCCTGCCACAGCAGTTCGGGATCGAAGTCGACCGCGAACGCGACGATCGCGACGTCGACGTCGCCCTTCGACCATGCTGCGTCGACGACTTTCGGGTGCGATGCGGTGTCCACTGCGTCGAAGTCGATGACCTCCACGGACTTTGCACCCTTGGCGGTGAGCTGCGCGACGGCGTCGTCACGCAGGGGATCGTTCGGCAGTGCGGCGAGGATGACGCGCGCCGGGGACGAGGACAGGTACTCCTCGGTGATGGCGAGACCGATCTCGCTCGTTCCGCCCAGTACGAGAATTGTCTGCGGGTTACCCACAGCGTCGATCGTCACAGCAGTTCCAACCTTCTGGCCATATCGGAGGCGAAAACGCCCGTGGGGTCGACGGATCGGCGGATCGCGATCCACTCGTCGATGCGCGGGTACATCGCGTGGAACGTCTCGGCGGACGTCCGCGAATCCTTGGCCGTGTAGAGACGACCACCGAATTCGAGGACGCGCTTGTCCAGCTCGGCGACGAACTCGCCGAGGCCGGCCTTGATGGGGAAGTCGACGCAGACGTTCCATCCCTCGATGGGGAAGCTCAGCGGCGCGTCGTTGCCGGCGCCGAACAGCTTGAACACGTTGAGGAACGAGTAGTGACCCGAGCGCTGGATGTCGCGGATGATCTTCTTGAACTCCTCGACGGCGGTCGGCGGCACCACGAACTGGTACTGCAGGAAACCGGCAGATCCGTACGCACGGTTCCACTCTCCGAACATGTCGAGCGGGTGGTAGAACTGCGTCAGATTCTGGACCTTGCCGCGGTAGGTACCCGACTTGCGGTACCAGAGCTCGCCGATCGGCCCGAACGTGTACTTGTTCGCCAGACCGTTGGGGAAGACGTCCGGGAACGTGAACAGCGGCTTCGCGCTGAAGCGCAGCGGATCCTTCTGCAGCTTGGCCGGGAGCTGATCGAGCGTGGCCAGCGAACCGCGGGACAGGGCGGCGCGACCGAGCTTCGGCGGTCCGGAGATGGCGTCGAACCAGGCGCTCGAGTAGTCGTACTTGCTCTCGCTGCCGTCGCTGTGGATCGCGATGGTCTCGTCGAGGCTCGCCGTGACGTCGCCGTCGGCGATGAAGTACGCGGTCTCCGTCGGCGTCATCTCGATGGTGGCGCGCAGGATGATGCCGGTGAGGCCGTTACCGCCGACGGTGGCCCAGAACAGGGGAGCGTCGGGACCGGTGGGCGTGATGTGCCGGACGGTGCCGTCGGCAAGCAGCAGTTCCATCGAGCGCACGTGGTTGCCGAAGCTGCCGGCGCTGTGATGGTTCTTGCCGTGGATGTCGCAACCGATGGCTCCACCGATGGTGACCTGGCGCGTGCCCGGCAGCACCGGCACCCACAGGCCCAGGGGCAACGCGGCGCGCATCAGCTGGTCGAGGTTGACGCCACCGTCGACGTCGACGATGTGGGTCTCGGCGTTCATCGAGTGGATGCGGTTCAGCTGGCTCATGTCGACGACCAGACCGCCGCCGTTCTGAGCGTTGTCGCCGTAGGAACGACCGAGGCCGCGGGCGATGACGCCGCGTCGCAGATGCGACGGCTTGCTCTCGTTCTGCTCCGCGACCCGGGTGATCGCAGCGACCACGACTTCGGGATCGGACGTGGTCAGCACCTGCGCCGTGGTCGGCGCGGTACGTGCCCACCCGGTGAGGGTGCGCGCACTGGTGGGTGGCATTTCGGTGATGGACATCGTTCGTCAGGTTACAGGCAGTGGCAGGCCCAGTACGCTGACGCTCTGTGTCATCAGACGATCACCAGCACGTTCCTCTCCCCGTCGAGATCCCCGTCACGGAGAACACTGCCGACGACGCACTCGACCTGAAGACGCAGATCCTGCGATTCCTGGCAACGGGCGTGTTGTCGGCCATCGTCGATTTCAGCATCACGATCGCGCTCCAGTACGGGCTCGACGTCCAGCTCTCGCTGGCCAAGGCCGCCGGTTTCGTCGTCGGCACGACCGTGGCCTACCTGATCAACAGGCGGTGGACGTTCGCCGCAGCGCCGTCGCGAGCACGCTTCATCGCCGTCGTGGTGCTCTACCTGGCGACCTTCGGTGTCCAGAACCTTCTCTACACACTGTTCGGCCACCTGTGGCCCGAGACGATCGTCTACAGCGCTGCCGCGTTCGTCATCGCGCAGGGGACTGCGACGGTGATCAACTTCGTGGTCCAGCGTGCGGTGATCTTCAAGCTCCGCTGACGCGCCAGTCCTCGAAGGCGGGTGCTGCGGCGTCCTTGTCGGAGAGTTGGTAGGTCAGCGGTGAGCCGTCGCGGGCGAGGGTGGGCCAGTCGATGGCGAGGTCCGGGTCGAGTGGGTTGATGTCGCGGTCCAGCTCGGGGGCGTATTCGAGCGAGCACAGGTACATCACCGTGGACTGGTCCTCGAGCGAGAGGATCGCGTGGCCGAGTCCCTCGCTGAGGTACACCGCGCGGCGGTCGACGTCGTCGATCAGGACGCTGTCCCAGGTTCCGTAGGTCGGGGAGTCCACCCGCAGGTCGACGATCACGTCGAGGAACGCTCCGCGTACGCAGGTGACGTACTTGGCCTGCCCGGGCGGGTTCAGCGTCACGTGGATTCCGCGGAGCACCCCGGCCGCGGACACCGAGCAGTTCGCTTGCAGCAGCTCGAGCGGCCGGCCGGTCGCCGCGGTGAATTCGGAGGATTTGAACCACTCGAAGAACACACCGCGGTCGTCCCCGAACTGACGCGGGGTGAATTCGTACGCCCCGGCGATGGACAGCTCTCGAATGTTCACGTGTGTCGTCCTCGCTCCAGAAGGTTGAGCAGATAGGTCCCGTATCCGGATTTGACCAAGGCGTTCGCCTGCTCGGCCAGCTGGTCGTCGGTGATGAATCCGCGGCGCCACGCCACTTCTTCCGGGGCGCCGATCTTGAGGCCCTGGCGTTGCTCGATGGTGCGCACGTAGTTCGACGCGTCGAGCAGCGAATCGAACGTGCCGGTGTCGAGCCAGGCGGTACCGCGCGGCAACACCTCCACCTGCAGGGTGCCCGCCTCGAGGTAGTGCCGGTTGATGTCCGTGATCTCGTACTCACCGCGGGGCGAGGGTTGCAAATCGCGGGCGATGGACACGACGTCGTTGTCGTAGAAGTACAGCCCCGGTACCGCGAAGTTGGACCGCGGCTCGGTGGGCTTCTCCTCCATCGAGATCGCCCGTCCGGCGCGGTCGAACTCGATCACGCCGTACGCGGACGGGTCTGACACCTCGTAGGCGAATACTGCACCGCCGGTGAGGTTGTCGAACCGCGACAGTTGTGAGCCGAGGCCGGGGCCGTAGAAGATGTTGTCGCCCAACACCAGTGCGGTGTCGTCGGTGCCGATGTGATCGGCGCCGAGGACGAAGGCCTGCGCCAGGCCGTTCGGCTCGTGTTGCACCGTGTAGGTCAGCGAGATCCCGAAATGCGACCCGTCGCCGAGCAACCGTCGGAACTGGTCGGCGTCCTGCGCGGTGGTGATGACCAGGATGTCCCTGATTCCGGCCAGCATCAGTGTCGAGAGCGGGTAGTAGATCATCGGCTTGTCGTAGACGGGAACCAACTGTTTGCTGACACCCCGTGTGATCGGGTGCAGCCGTGAGCCGGTTCCCCCGGCCAGAATGATTCCCCGCATGATCGTGAAGTCTTTCAGACCGCGCTGGTCGGCGTCGCTCGACGTAAAGTGCCGCCCATGAGAATGCTCGTGACCGGTGGCGCCGGGTTCATCGGTGCGAACTTCGTACACCTCACCGCCCGCACCCGCCCCGACATCGCGATCACCGTCCTCGACGCCCTCACCTACGCCGGAAACAAGGCCTCCCTCCACCCCGTCGCCGACCGCATCACCTTCGTCCACGGCGACATCACCGACACCGCCCTCGTGAACCGCCTCGTCGCCGACACCGACCTCGTCGTCCACTTCGCCGCCGAATCACACAACGACAACTCCCTCGGCGACCCCTGGCCGTTCGTCCACACCAACATCGTCGGCACCACCACCCTCCTCCAGGCAGTCCGCACCCACGACGTGCGCTACCACCACATCAGCACCGACGAGGTCTACGGCGATCTCGAACTGGACGACCCAGCCCGGTTCACCGAGACCACCCCCTACAACCCGTCCTCGCCCTACTCCTCCACCAAAGCCTCCAGCGACCTGCTCGTGCGCGCCTGGACCCGCTCCTTCGGCGTCCGCGCCACCCTCTCCAACTGCTCCAACAACTACGGGCCCTACCAACACGTCGAGAAGTTCATCCCCCGCCAGATCACCAACGTCCTCACCGGCACCCGCCCCAAGCTCTACGGCGCCGGACACAACGTCCGCGACTGGATCCACGTCGACGACCACAACACCGCCGTCTGGACCATCATCGACAACGGCACCCTCGGGCAGACCTACCTCATCGGCGCCGACGGCGAAACCGACAACCGCACCGTCGTCGAAACCATCCTCGAACTCTGCGGCCACGACACCAACGACTACGACCACGTCACCGACCGCCCCGGCCACGACCTGCGCTACGCCATCGACAGCACCCGCCTACGCACCGAACTCGGCTGGACACCCACCTACACCGACTTCCGCGCCGGCCTCACCGCCACCATCGACTGGTACCGGAGCAATCCCGCCTGGTGGCAGGCTCGGAAACAGACCACCGAGGCCGCTTACGCGGCAGGAGGGGAGCGCATCACCTGACCGGGGGCGGTTTCGGGACCGAGTGTCCATTGTTACGTCGCTGTGACCCTGTGCCACACTGACCGGGTTCGGGCCGCCCATCGGCGGCTTTCCGCGCCCGTGTTGGAGTTGTCGTGTTGCTGTCGGTGGTCGTCCCGTGTCACAACGAGGAAGACGTCCTACTCGACCTCGCAGAGCGCCTGCTCGAGCAGCTCGCACCGACGGATCCGGACGTCGAGGTCATCCTCGTGGACGACGGTAGTAAGGACGACACCGTCGCCATCATGCGTCGTCTCAATCTCGAGGACTCGCGCATCCGCTACATCTCGCTGAGCCGCAATTTCGGCAAGGAATCAGCCATGTTGGCCGGTCTCGTCTACGCCAAGGGCGATGCCGTCGTCATCATGGATGCAGACCTGCAGCATCCGCCCGAGCTGATCATCGACATGCTGCGGCTTCACGCAGAGGGCTACGACCAGGTGGTCGCTCGTCGCACCAGAGACGGTGATTCCTTCGGGCGTACCGCCTTCGCCCGGTTGTACTACCGCGCCGTCAATCGACTCGTGGACGTGGACATGCAGGACGGAGCCGGCGACTTCCGACTGCTCAGCAGGCGCGCCGTGGACGCGCTGCTGCAAATGGGTGAATACAACAGGTTTTCCAAGGGCCTGTTCTCCTGGATCGGTTTCCCTACGGCCACAGTCGATTACAAGAACGTCGCTCGTCAGGGCGGCGGTGTCAGCAAATGGTCCTTCCGGCGGTTGGTCAACTACGGCATCGACGGCATCATGTCGTTCAACAACGCGCCCGTCCGACTGGCGATCTATATCGGCGCGTCGGTGATGGCGCTGGGGCTGGCATACGTTCTCTTTCTCGTCATCGCGGCGATCGTCGCGGGTGTATCGGTTCCGGGGTACGTCACGCTGGTGGCCGCAATCATCGGGCTGGGAGGGCTTCAGCTGATGTTCCTCGGCGTGATCGGCGAATACGTCGGTCGGATCTATTACGAGACGAAGCAACGGCCGCACTTTCTCGTGGCGGAAACCGAGAGCGGCGACGCTCCGAGCAGGGCGGTCCGCCGCCGCCGGGTCGCTCGGGACAGTGCGGACGATACGGAGTGACGGCCGACGTGCCCCACCCCTCCGGTCGCCGCGAGTCGATCGCAGCGGCGGTTCCCGGCGTGGTGCGATTCGCCGTCGTGGGCGTCGTCAACACCACGGTCTACTACGGCAGTTACCTGCTTCTGCGACTCGTCGTCCCGTACATCGCCGCACACCTGATGGCCATCGTCGTGGCGATGGTGGGATCCTTCTTCCTGAACTGCTACTGGACTTTTCGCACGCCGCCGACCTGGCGTAAGTTCGCCCTCTTTCCGCTCGGCAACGTGGTCAACTACGTCGTGACGACGGTGGGCGTGATCGCCCTGGTCGACGGCGTGGGGATGGACGAGCGCATCGCCCCGCTCGTCGCGGCGGTCGTCGCCATCCCGTTCACCTTCGTGCTGTCCAAGAGGATCCTGACGCGCAGCCACGAGCCGTCATCTGCGCAGGCCGGGTTGCGATGACGGTAGGGGTCGAAACCGTCGACGAACCACGGGCGGATCCACGCCACGGGCGGCGCGCGCCGGATGTCCTCGGCGTCGTCCTGGTGGCCGTGACGGTAGGCCTTCTCGCGTCTCTGGCGCAGTGGCGCGGCACGTTGTTCTTCTACGTCGGCGACATGTACGAGCAATTCGCGCCGTTGTGGCACGTATTCGGATCCCAGTTGCGCAGTGGCACGTGGATCACGATGGACCCGTCCGGATGGATGGGTGGCAATTACGCGGCCGAGGCGCTGACCGGCATCTGGAACCCGGTGAACCTGGTCAACTTCGTGATCGTGTCCTATTTCGACGATCTCGCGCTGGCCGCGTTCGTCGTCGCGGCCGAGATGACAGCAATTCTGGGTGTCGGCGTCTACCTGCTGGCGCGGTCCTACGGCGCACGGTGCTCACCGGCGTACCTCGTCGCGATCGCACTGCCGGTCTCGGGCCTCACGCTCTGGTACGAAGCTGCCGGATGGCCTGCCGGACTCGCGGCCTTCACCTGGGTCGTCCACTTCTGGTGGTCCTGCCGGATGTTCTCGCTCGGCCGGGTGCCCGCACTCGTGCCCTTCGTGTTCGGATTCCTGGCGATGACGGCAGGCAACCCGTACGCGCCCCTCGGGCTCGTCGTGGTGCTCGTGGCGGTCGGTGTGGAGCTGCTGGTCCGAGGCGACCGTGCACGCCTCGCCATGCTCACGATCACGGGGGCATGTGTGGGGGCCGTCGCCTTGATGGTCTTCCTGCCGCTGCTCGGGTCCAGCGCCGTGACCAGTAGGCAGTCTCTGGCCACGATCGCCAACGACACGTTCCTCGTCCCCGACATCGGTGATCTGGTGGCCGGCAGCTCGCCGACCTACCTACCGTCCATCTCGAACTGGGGAGGGGAACGACTCGAGGGAGTCCCGTCGACCTACTTCGCCTGGTTCTTCCTGCCGCTCCTCCCATGGCTCCGCTGGCCTTCGCTTCGGAAACGCTTCTCCGGATCGGCAGGTCTTGCCGTCGTCGGCGGCTTCTATTTCCTTGCCAGTCTGGCCCCGTCCAACGTCTGGCTCTTCCGGTGGCCCTTCCGGCTGGTCGAATACCTTTATCTGGTGGTGGCGATCGTCGTTGCCGTCGCGCTGTCCGCCGGCCTCGCGCGCGACCACGTCCGGCGGCGTGCGGGCCTCACCGGTGCGGCGATCCTCCTCGGCGGCTATCTGTCCTGGGCTGTCCGACCGGACCTGTCACTGACGCACCTCGTCGGGCTCGTGGTGGTTGCCGTGTTCGTGTCGGCCATGGTCGTCGCCGGTCGACGTGGGGCGACGGTGCTGATGGTGGTGATAGCGACCGTGGGAACGACGGCCGTGCTGGCTGTGCAGACCTCGTCGTTCCCGTCCGCCGCACAACCGCTTCCGTCGTCGGAGCCGGAACCCGAGGAGCCTCCCGAGGGAGGTTCCGCGGCGATCTCGCTGGACCGGATGCGTGCCGGCTCGCAGTTCTACCGGGGCACCGTGCTCCAATTGGCAGACCGATCGACCGTGACCACCGAGGACAGCGACGCCGGCAGGCTGCTGTTCGGAAACCTCGGCCGCGCTACCGGTGCGCAGACAGTGGCGAGTTACACCGGTATGGGCTTCGACACGTTCGCGGAGACGCTCTGCATGGACTACCGCGGAGCTGTCTGTGCCGACGCGTTCGATCGCGTGGTCGCGCCGGCGTCGCAGACGGTCGACGCACCCCTCGTCGACGTCATGGGGGTGTCCACACTCGTCCTGCAACGAACGCTGCTCCCGGAGGCGACGTCCGGCCCCCCGCCGCCGGGGTGGCGTGTCGCGGCGTCCGACGGCGCACGGGTGGTCTGGACGCGCAATGACGTGGATGTCACCGGAGCCGGACCGGCGACCTGGTCGTCGTCGCAGGTCACGTACCGCACGGTGTCGAGTGCTCCGTCCGAGGAGACTCTTCGGATCGATGCTCGGGCGGCCGGGACCGTCGTCTTCTCCCGGCTCGCCTGGCCCGGGTACGACGCCACACTCGACGGATCGCCTGTCGCCGTGAGGGAGGGTCCGGCGGGACTTCTCGCCGTCGACGTGCCCGCCGGAAGCGGACTGTTGCAGGTGACGTATTCGTCACCGGGGCTCGCGGTGGGACGAGTGGCGGCAGCGCTGGCCACCGCAGTGGTCGTGATCATGTCGATCGGAGTGGGCCTGGTCGGGCGGCGGCGCGCCCGTTCACGCCGGGGCGAAGACAGCCCGATCGGTTGATATCGTCGGATTCGTCGTTCGACGTGGTTCGGCACAGTGGTGGCTCACACCGCAGATCCATAGGAGAGTGTGATGAGCAATTCCGTGAATGTCGATGCGCGATCCAACAACCTCGCCGCGGTGCGACGGACCATGGTCGAGCACGAGGCGCCGACTCGTCTTCTCGTGCAGCGCGGAACGTTCGCGGGCCCGTCCAGCCGGGTCTCCGACGACCTGTACGCGTCGATCACGGTCGGTGACGTCCACCGCCGCAGGTTCGACGTCACGGTCGAGCAGGGCGCGTCCGTCGACACCGACACCTACTTCGGACGCTTCGCCGCGAGCTACTTCCAGCGGTGGACGACGGTCACCGAGGTCACCGTGTCTTTCGATCACGAGGGCGCCGGCGAGGTCCGATTGAGAGCATCGGATTCCGGGGGAAACGATCGCACGGTGACCACGGTGCGTGTCAGCGGCACCGGACGGCAGTCACTGACCTCGCCGGTCGACAGCTTCCTCGACGGTGGATATCTGTGGATCGAGATCGCGGCGGTCGAGGACCGACTCCGACTGTCCGCCGTCGAATGGACGGTGGCTGCTCCCACGGTCGTTCGGCCGGCCGCTATTGCCATCTGCACGTTCAATCGCGCCGCCGACTGCGCCGAAACCCTTGCCGCGCTCGCTGCGGACGAGCAACTGGTAGCGGGATTGGATGCGGTGTTCGTGGTCGACCAGGGCACCGACGTCGTGGCCGACCGTCCGCTCTTCGCGGAGGTCCGGGAGATCCTCGGCGACAAGCTCGTCTACATCCAGCAACCCAATCTCGGTGGGGCGGGCGGGTTCACGCGAGGAATGTTCGAGATCACCGCGATCAACGAGCACGCCAACGTCATCCTGATGGACGACGACATCCTGTGCGAGCCGGAAAGCATCCTGCGGATGAATGCCTTCGCGAACGTGACGGTGACGCCGACCCTCGTCGGCGCCCAGATGCTCTACCTCATGAACCCGCTCAACCTTCATGTCAGTGGCGAGGAGGCGGACCTGCCGAAGTTGAAAGCCGGTCGCTGGTCGGCTAATTCGCTGCACGATGCAGATCTGACCGAGAAGCGTCAGAACAAGCGTGTCGATGCCGGGTACAACGCGTGGTGGTCGTGTCTGATCCCCGCCGAGGTGGTGTCGGAGATCGGCCTGCCGCTGCCCATGTTCTTCCAATGGGACGACATCGAGTTCGGAATCCGCGCCAGGGCACATGGTTTCGCAACGGCGACACTTCCCAACGCAGGTGTCTGGCATGCCGATTTCCATTGGAAGGACCGCGACGACTGGGCGAAGTACTTCAGTGCGCGGAACTCACTGATCGCCGCGGCCCTGCACAGCGATTTCGACGTGAAGTCGCTGAGCAAGCTGCTCACACGGGAGATCTCACAGTTCGCGGTCTCGATGCAGTACGGCCTCGCTCACACGTCGTTGCAGGCGATCGAGGACTTCCTCGCGGGTCCGTCGATACTCGACGACGGTGGACAGTCGGTGCTGAAATCGGTACGGGCGATGCGCAACGAACATGCGGAGACGGTGAAGCATCCCGCCAGTGCGATCCCCGGCGTCGTGTCATCCGATCTGGTCACCAGTCCTGCGGGGTACACCCCCAACAACAAGATGCTCGATCTTGTTCTCCTGAAACGCGTCCGGGATCAGTTCCGAGGCGGCGTTCGCGGCGAGTTCGCGTACATCCCTGCCGCGGACGCGCATTGGTGGCACGTGTCGCTGTTCGATCGGGCCGTGGTGGCGGACGCCTCGCAGTCCGGCGTGCGGGTGCGCCGTCGTGACGTGGCCGAGGCCAAGGTGGTGGCCAAGCGTCTCAAGGACGTCATGACACGCTTCCGTGCCGAAGGCCCGGAAGCGCAGCGCCAGTTCCGTGCTGCCCTTCCCGCTCTGACGAGCCGCGAGAACTGGGCGCGCCTCTACGGGCTCGACGGCCCCACTACGTGAGTTTGACCGCGACCTGCTCGCCGTTGGACGTGTAGGCGAGGTACTCGAACGTCACCCCGGTGCGTGCGACGAATTCCGTCCACGCCTGATATTCGTGTGCTGCCCAGCCGGGGAAGTTGAAGAACTCGTCGAACACGATGACGGTGCCGGGAGCCAGCCGTGACTCGAGTCGGCGCAGTACGAAGTCCGTCGACGAGTACAGGTCCGCGTCGAGATGAAGGAACGCGACAGGGCCGCGATTCTTCGACAGGAACGGCCCGAGGGTCTGCTGGAACGTGCCCTTGACCAGATGGGCGCCGGGAACATCGGGAAGCGCGTCCTGCGCGAACGTGCCGGCCTCGAATCCGGTACGCCAGGTCTCCGGCAGGCCGGTGAAGGTGTCGAATCCGACGACGACTCCGACGTTCGCTGCCCGCGTCCATTCGTCGACGATCGTCGTCAAGGTGCTTCCCGACGCGACGCCGAACTCGAGGGCCATACCGTCGATCGACACGGCGTTCAGTGCGTGACGCAGCGTGAGGTTCGGATGCGTGAACGCGCGCGTCCGCGGCATGTGCTGCTCGACGAAATCCGCGCTGGATGCCGTGGCTTCGATGTCCGACGCGAAGGGGATGTCCCGGCGCATCCGGAACTCGAGTGTCGAGATCGACTCCTGCAGGTCGGCGATGGACTTCGCCTGGCCTCTCAAGATGTCGACGAGCTCACTGTGTCGACGGTCGGCCTCGGGCGCCACGGCGTCCTGGACGGCCTGCACGACCTTGCCCCGCGCGGAGGCTCTGACGCGTCGGCTCCACTGCATTACCCGCACCGTCCACTCGTCATGGGGACATACCGTAGTTCAGGGTTTGCGGAAGTACTCATCCCGGCCGAGCTTGCGCAGACGCAACCATTCGCGCAGCCCCTTCGGGTCGCGCGTGGTGACGACGAAGTACCACCCGAAGCGCACCCATTCCTGCGGCAGCAGCTTGCGCATGCCCGGCTGCGACATCAGATACCCGCGGTTGCGGTAGGTGAAATACCGCTTCGTCGCGTCGTCCGGGTACTGGGTGTGCATGCGGCCACCCAGGATCGGCTTGAACTCGTCCGATCCGTTGGGGTGGAGATAGGCGGTCTGCAGGCAGGTGCCGAAAGCGAGCCCCGAGCGCGTGAGACGGCGGTGGATCTCCACCTCGTCGCCTCGGACGAACAGCCGGAGATCGGGCACTCCGACGGCCTCGATCGCCGCAGCCGTGAACAGCGCTCCGTTGAACAACGACGCATACGACGGCAACAGTTGCTCCTCGCCCAACTCCGACCGCCACCGCCTCCACGCGGTGCCGCGCCGCAGAGGAAAGGCGAGGCGATCGGGTTCCTCGATGTCGCACACGACCGGAGACACCTCGTCGAGGCCGTACCGCTCGGCGCAGTCGAGCAGAGTCGCGAGAACGTCCGGTCCCTCGGGGCGACCGTCGTCGTCCGCCAGCCACACGCGGTCCGCGCCCAGGGCGAGTGCGTGGAGCATCCCCAGCGCGAATCCTCCGGCACCGCCGAGGTTGTGCTTGCTGCCGATGTAGGTGGTCTGCACGGACGCGTTCTCGACGAGCTCACGCACCGCCGGTTCGTCCGCGTTGTCGACGACGATCAGGTGGTCCAGTGGACGCGACTGCGCCGTCAACACCTTCAGGGACTGGGCGAGCAGTTCCCGGCGTCGGTGCGTGACGACTACACCGACGATGCGTTCAGGCACGGTCGTCGCGATCGGCAGCCTCGAGCTCGTCGATGACTCGCCGGACGTGGTCGCCGGCGTCGTCGCCCTCGTACGAGCGCACCACATCCTCGATGCCGCCGCTCTCGCGCACATGTCCGTGGTCGATCCACATCGCCGAATCGCACAGCTGGGCCAGGAACTCGTTGGAGTGGGAAGCGAACACGAGGATGCCCGACCGTGCGACCAGTTGCTGCAACCGGATGCGAGCCTTCTTCATGAATTCGGCGTCGACGGCGCCGATACCCTCGTCGAGAAGCAGGATCTCCGGGTCGATGCTGGTGACGACGCCCATCGCGATGCGGACGCGCATGCCGGTCGAGTAGGTACGCAGCGGCATGTCGAGATACTCGCCGAGTTCGGTGAAGTCGGCGATCTCGTCCACCTTGGACATCATCTGTTTGCGCGTCTGGCCCAGGAACAGCCCGCGGATGATGATGTTCTCGTATCCGGAGATCTCCGGGTCCATTCCGACGCCGAGGTCGAACACCGGCGCGACGCGTCCCTTGACGACGGCGCTGCCACGCGTCGGTTCGTAGATGCCCGCGAGCAGCCTCAGAAGTGTCGACTTCCCGGCGCCGTTGTGCCCGACGAGCCCGACGCGGTCGCCTTCCTTCAGCGACAGCGTGATGTCCCGCAGTGCTTCCACCACGACGACGTCGCTGCCGTTACGCCCGATCGTGCCGCCGGCCTTGCCCAGGAATGCCTTCTTCAGCGATCGCGTCTTGGCGTCGAAGATCGGGAAGTCGACGCACGCGCCGTGCGTCTCGATGCTGACTGTCATGTGTGTCTCGTCCGATCAGACCCAATAGGGCACGCGGGCCCGGAACGTACGCATCGCCACCATGGTGACGGCCAAGCCGACCACGGTGAACGCCAGCACGATGTACCAGTGGTACGCCTGCTGGTCCTCGCCGATCAGCGGGGCGCGGAGAATGTCGAGGTAGTGGAACAGAGGGTTGATCTCGACCAGCCGGGCGCGCTCGGCAGCGGCTCCGCCCATCTTCTGCAGGTTCGCCGTGGTCCACACGATGGGCGTCATGAAGAACAGCAAGGTCACGACACTGCCGAGGATCGGCGCCAGGTCGCGGTAGCGCGTGGCGATGATGCCGAAGAGCAACGACACCCACACCATGTTGACGACGATCAGGAAGAACGCCGGTATCGCCATGACGATGGTCCAGTGCAGTTCCGGTCGGAAAACAGCCAGCATGATCAGGTAGATCAGCATGTTGTGACCCAGCAGCAGCACCTGCCGCCACACCAGCCGGTAGATGTGCACGCTGAGCGCGGACGGCAGCTGTTTGATCAGGCCCTCGTTCGCGACGAACACGTCCGCGCCCTCGAGGATCGAGGCGCTGATGAGGTTCCAGATGATGAGCCCGACGGTGACGTGCGGGAGGAACGACTTCAGGTCGATGTCGAGAAGGACCGAGTAGAGCAAACCCATGGCGACGGCCTGGACGCCGGTGGCGATGGTGATCCAGAAGGGGCCGATGACAGACCGGCGATAGCGCTGCTTGATGTCCTGCCAGCCGAGACTCAGCCACAGCTCACGCTGGGCGTATCCCTGCCGGAGATCGCGCACGGCTCGGCCGAACGTCTGCGAATCGGACACGGGAGCATCCCCGGAGTTCGAATCCCCGGTGTCCGAGTCGATCGCTGGTGCTGCCACGACCGACGACCCTACCGTCGGACTCCGTCAGAGGTACTGGCCGGTGCCCTGGCCGTGCTGACTCGACGGCCCGCCGCCGATGGACACGCCGGGCGGCAGAGCGCCCTGGCGCATCTGCTCGAGCTGGGCGCGCGCCGCCATCTGCTGTGCGAACAGGGCCGTCTGGATTCCGTGGAACAAGCCCTCGAGCCACCCGACGAGCTGAGCCTGCGCGATGCGCAGTTCCGCGTCGGACGGGATCGCGTCCTCACCGAACGGGAGCGCGAGGCGCTGCAACTCCTCGCGCAGCTCCGGCGCGAGCCCCTGCTCGAGCTCGCGGATCGACGACGTGTGGATCTCCTTGAGCCGCGTGCGGCTCGCGTCGTCGAGCGGTGCGGCGCGCACTTCCTCGAGCAGCTGCTTGATCATGGTGCCGATCCGCATGACCTTCGCGGGTTGCTCGACCATGTCGGCCAGAGTCTCCTCGTCACCGTCGCGGTCGTTCGCGCCCGTCACGTCGGCTCTGGCTGCGGCCGCAGCGGCCTCGCTGGGGCTCATCGCGATGGGTCGGCCGTCGGGTCCGACGACGACGACGTGATCGGCGGTGTTGTCGTCCGAGTTCGCTTCGTAGGAAGACGTCATGCCTCCATCTTCACCCGGGACGGCGACCGGGTCGTAGCGAGGGGAGTTCACGTGCATGACCTCCATGTCCGCGGCGGCGCCTAGAGTGTGCGGCATGAGCTACGACGTCGCCCGCGTACGAGGGCTCTTTCCCTCGCTCGGCGACGGCTGGATCCATCTCGATCCGCAGCTGGGTATGCAGATCCCCGACCGGGTGGCCACCGCGGTGTCCACCACGTTCCGCGGGACCGCGTCGACACACAGAGGTCGGCACCCGTACGCGCTCCGCAGCGCGCAGGTGGCCGACGACGCCCGGCAGGCCGTCGCAGATCTGGTCGGTGGTTCACCGGAGGGCGTCGTCCTCGGTCCGGACCACGGCATCCTCCTCACCGCACTCGCAGAATCTCTGAGCACCCGTCTCGGGCTGGGGACGGGCATCGTGCTGTCCCGTCTGGACGACGAGGCCAATGTCGCCCCGTGGTTGCGCATCGCCAACCGATACGGCGCCCAGGTGCAGTGGGCGGAGGTGGACATCGAGACCTGCGAGCTGCCCAGTTGGCAGTTCGGTGAGCTCATCGCGGCCAACACCCGCCTGGTCGCCATGACGGCCGCATCGACCGTCGTCGGGTCGGCGCCCGACGTCCGCGTCGCCGCGGATCTGGTGCACGAGGCAGGCGGACTCCTCGTCGTCGACGCCGTGGGTGCCGCGCCGTACGCAGTCCTCGACATCGAGGAACTGCGCGCCGACGTGGTGGCGGTCAACGCGTCCGCGTGGGGCGGTCCGCGTGTCGGTGCCCTGGTCTTCCGCGACCCGGAGTTGCTGGACAGGCTGCCGTCGCAATCGTTGGACACCGACGCGAAGGGCGCCGCGCGCCTGGAGGTCGGCGGGCTGCACTACGCGATGTTGGCCGGGTTGACCGCCTCCGTCGAGTACCTGGCCGGCCTCGACGAGACCGCGCACGGATCGAGGCGACAACGTCTCGAGTTGTCCATCGGGTCGCTGCAGAACTACCAGGACGGGCTGTTCGACTACCTGCAGACCCGCTTGGCGCCTCTCGATCACGTCATGGCCATCGGGCAGTCGTCGAGTCGCATCCCGTGCCTGAGCATCAGCGTCGACGGCGTCGATTCGGACAAGGTCTCGGCACGTCTCGCCGACAACCGCATCGACGTCATCAGCGGAATGCACGGCGGTAGCCGGTTGCTCGAGTCGTTGGGCGTGGCGGATGCCGGCGGCGCCGTCAGCATCGGTCTCGCGCCGTACACGACACGGCACGAGATCGATCAGCTGATCTCGGTTCTCGAGACCCTGACCTGACTCACCTGACCCGCAGGACGACCTTGCCGACGGTGGAATGGTCGTCGAGCATGCGGTGAGCCTTCGCGACCTCCGCGATCGGTACCTCGGCGTGCACGACCGGAACGACCGAGCCGTCGGTGATCATCGGCCAGACGCGCTCGCGCACCTGTCGGACGATGTCGGCCTTCCCGCCGGGTCCGGTCAGCGGTCGTGCGCGCAGTCCGGCGCAGTGCACGCTTCCACGAACCTTCATCAGCGCCGAGAAATCGAACTCCGCGACCCGTCCGCCCTGCATCCCGATCGTGACCAGTCGGCCGTCCATGGCGAGTGCAGAGATGTTGGGAGACAGGTACTTCGCACCCATGTTGTCGAGAATGACGTCGGCACCGTGTCCGTCCGTCGCGGACCGCAACTCCTCGGTGAAGTCCGAGGTCTTGTAGTCGATGAGGATGTCCGCGCCGAAGGACCGGCACGTCTCGAGCTTCTCGGCCGAGCCTGCCGTCACGGCGACGCGCGCGCCGAGCGCCTTGGCCACCTGGATCGCGTGGGTGCCGATGCCGCTGCCGCCGCCGTGGATCAGGAGCGTGTCGCCGGCAGACAGCCCGGCATACATGACGACGTTCGACCACACCGTGCAGGCGACTTCGGGGAGCGACGCGGCGACGTGCAGATCGAGACCCTCCGGAACCGGCATGACCTGTCCGGCCGGCACCACGACCTGCTCGGCGTAGCCACCGCCCGCGAGCAGCGCACACACCCGGTCGCCGACCTTCCACGCGGTGACGTCGTCGCCGACCTCCGCGATCACACCCGAGCATTCGAGCCCGAGGATGTCGGTGGCACCGGGCGGCGGCGGATAGTTGCCCTGCCGCTGCTGAAGGTCCGCTCGGTTGACGGCGGACGCCGCGACGGAGATCAGGACTTCTCCCGGCCCCGGTACGGGATCGGGTACCTCGCTCCAGACCATGACATCGGGGTCGCCGTATTCGGTCAGTGTGATCGCATGCACAGGATCGATGGTATGCCGCGGGGCGTGAGTTGCGACGAGGTCATACCATTTGACTCGGTGACCGGACGAGACGATGCGAACGATGTGCGGCCCGGCATCGGACAACCGGTGGTGGGCCTGCTGGGTGACGTCCGCATCCGCGTCGGTACGCAGTTCTCGGGTGTGCCGGGTCTGCGAGCGCGGACACTGCTGGCGCTTCTCGCGATGACTCCCGGCAAGTTCGTCTCGGTGTCGACGATCATCGACGAACTCTGGCCCGACGGCGGACCGGAGTCGCCGAAGTCCGCCGTGCAGACCCAGGTCTCGCGTCTGCGGTCGGTGGCACCGATGATCGAGACAGGACCGGCCGGGTACCGCCTCTCACTCGATCCGAACGACGTCGACCTGTGGCGAGCCCAGCTGCTCGCCGCGTCGGCATCGTCCCTGGAACCTGCGGAAGCACTCGACACGGTCGCCGACGCGGTCGCGCTGTGGCGAGGCGACCCCGGAGGTGATCTGGGCGACAGCACCGTGGCGGCCGACGTCGCGAAGGCTGCGGCAGACATCCGCGACACGCTGGACTCGATCGCTGTGGCTGCGTCGTCGGATGTCGGTGACCGCGCGTCCGCGATCGAGATCGCACGCCGACGCTGGCACCGCGACCGTGCCGACGAGACCGCGGCGTCGTCGATGATGAGCGCGCTGCACGCCGCGGGTCGCACGGCCGATGCGATCGCCGTGTTCGCCGAACTCCGTGAGCTGCTGGCAGATCGGTGGGGCATAGATCCGTCGCCGGTCGTCGCGGCACTGCATGCCGATCTGCTCGGCGCGACAGTTCCGGTCGAGCCGGTCGCGCTGTCGGGCTACCCGGTGGTGGGAGTCCGTCACGCCTCCACCGAGCTCGTGGGCCGGACGGACGACATCGCGGCGGTGGAGAGCCTGCTGTCCCGGGCGCGACTGGTGACCGTCACCGGTCCCGGCGGCAGTGGCAAGACGCGCCTGGCTCACGAGATCGGTCGTCGTGCGACACAACGGGTTCCGGTTGTCGTCGTCGAGTTGGCACCTCTGCGGAGTGGAGACGACGTGGTCGCCGCCATCAGTGGAACCCTGGGACTGAACGAGGCGGACGTCGTGATGGGGTCCTTGCCCATCGGTCCTGTCCATTCCGCGCGTGACCGGCTTCGCGACGCGCTGACATCGCGTCCTCTTCTGATGATCCTGGACAACTGCGAACACGTGTCGACCGATGTTGCCGGCGTGGTGGACGAATTGATCGCCGCGAGCGATCTGGTGCGCATCCTGACCACATCTCGAACGCCGCTGGGTGTCGCTGCCGAGTCGATCTATCCTCTTCCGCCGCTGAATGTCGATGCGGGCGGGTCACCGGCCACCGATCTGTTCATCGCCCGTGCGCGGGCGGTACGACCGACCGTGGTGATCGACCCGGACAGGATCGCACGGTTGTGCACCCGTCTCGACGGTCTTCCGTTGGCCATCGAATTGGCCGCGGCGCGTGCTCGGTCGATGAGCATCGAGGAGATCGACAACGCGTTGGCCGATCGATTCTCGTTGTTGCGCAGCAAGGATCGGACTCGACCGGAGCGGCATCGGACCCTGCATGCCGTCATCGACTGGAGTTGGCAACTGCTCGACGACGGTCAGCGTCGTGCGCTCCGACGGTTGTGCCGCTTTCCTGCCGGCTTCACCTCGCATGCCGCGCGGGCGGTGGCCGAATTCGAGCCGGGCGCCCGCATCGACGATGCGGTGGACGGTTTGGTGGAGCACTCGTTGCTCACGGTGGACGAGTCGGACGGGCTGAGGTTCCACATGCTCGAGACCGTCCGTGAATTCGGCGAGGAGCACCTTGCACGCGACCCCGCAGAGCGTGACGCGGTCACCGACTCGATGGTCGCGTGGGCGTCGTCCGTCGCATTACAGGCGCTCGAACTGCATCGGAACGGCAACCGTAACGCGGTCGTTCCGGCGATCGACGCCGAGCACGACAACCTGCTGGCAGTGCTTCGTGTCGCGGCGGTGGAACAACGCTGGTCCGACGTCTTCACGATCTTCCCCGCACTCGCCTACCTGTGGTCTGTGCGGGGTGCGCATTCGGAAGTCGTCAATTGGTCGGTGCGCCTTCTCGGTGCGACCGATGTCGATCCCCGCGGTGTCCCCGACGACATCGTCGTGTTCGCCTACGTCTTCATGGCGTCGCACCTGGGATACGGAGGCTCGCCCCGACAGGCGGCTCGCGCGCGCACCGCGTTGCGAAGCGTTCTGCGGGCCAGGCCGGGAACGTCTCCGGCCCTGCGGTTCCCGGCGGTTTTGCTCCTGCACCGGGCCGACGGCAAGGGGCTGGCGAGGGTGCTCGCGGAGGCGGTGAGGTCTGCCGACCCGGAGATTCGAGGTACCGCGCTGATGTTGCGCGGATCGCTGCGCGAGAACCGCGGCGACCTGTACGGCGCGGAACGCGATCTTCGCGCCGCGGCGTCCATCTCGCACGATTCCGACGATCTGTGGGGCATGGCTCAGGCTGCTCAGTCACTGGGAAGTATCCACGGACAGACCGGGAGGCACGAGCAGGCCGCCGAGTTCTATCTCCACGGGGCGCAGTTGCTCTGGCGCCTCCACGCATACGAGGAGAGTGTCCAGACGCGGACCTTCGCCGCTGCGTCTCTCGTCGCCGCGGACCGTGTCGGTGACGGGTTGGCTCTGCTGTCGGAGTTCGGGTACGGCGATCGCATCACCACGGGGCTTGCTGTGGTCGCGTCCGACGAGGCGATGAGGCATCAGACGCGAGCCACGGTTCTCGGAGCTCGGGCCGAGGCGATGCTGCGTGGAGGAGATGTGTCCACCGGTCTGGCGCTGTATCGGGACGCCGCCGAGCAGTGCCGGTCGGGGTGGGACGACATCGGAGATCCGTACGCCGTGATGTTGGCCTGCGCCTGCGTGGATGCGCATGTGCTGCACGGCGATCACGACAGGGTGGAGGATCTCGTTCGGTGGATCCGCACCCGCGTCTGTGCTCCCCGCAGTGCTCTGGCGCGAGGGGATCTTCCTCAGCTCGGTGCCGTGGCCTGCGCCGTGGGGTCGTATCTGATCGCCCGCGGGCGATCGCCCGAAGGACCGATCCTTCTGGCCGCTGCGACGTCCGTCGCGGCGCGACAAGACTTTCCGTCCATGACGCTCGCCCTGCATCTGGGACTGGCGCGCGGAGTGCTCGGCATCGACGCGGTGGAGACAGCCCTGCTGCGGCGGCCGCGCACCCGGGCCGCCGCAGCGGAGTCGATCCTGGCCGCGCTGACGGCTCAGGCCTTACGCATGTAGGTGCGCACGGTGAGTGGAGCGACGACCAGAACGATGACCGCCGCGCCCAGCAGCGACCACACCACATGGATTCCGGCGCGGCCGGTTCCGGCGAGTTCGCGCACCGCGGTGACCACCTGGGAAACCGGGTTCACGTTCACGAAGGCCTGGAGCCATCCGGGCATGGTGTCCACGAAGGCGTTCGACAGGAAGGTCAACGGGAAGAGGATCAACATCGACACGCCCTGCACGGCGGACGCCTTGCTCATCAGGACACCCATCAATGCGAAGATCCAGCTGATCGACCATGCGCACACGATCACCAGGCCGCCGGCGAGCGCAACTCCTACCGCACCGCCCTCGGGTCGGTAGCCCATGGCGAAACCTGTGGAGAACGTGATGACGGTGGCGATGACGTACCGGACGACGTCGGCGAGCAGGGCGCCCGCCAGCGGTGAGATGCGTGCGATCGGAAGGGCTTTGAATCGGTCGAAGACGCCCTTGTCCATGTCCTCACGGAGTTGAGTGCCGGTGACGATCGACGTGGTGATGACCGTCTGGACCAGGATTCCGGGAATGATGACCGGCAGGTAGCTCGCGATGTCGCCGGAGATGGCGCCGCCGAAGATGTAGGTGAACATCAAGGTGAAGACGATCGGAACGAAGACGACGTCGAACAGTTGCTCCGGGTTGTGCTTCAGCTTGAGCAGACCTCGATACGCCATCGTGACGGTGTGGCGAGCGGCCATCGAGACGGAGATCCGCTCGACCGGGGCGTCGACGACACGCGGCGCCGAGGTGGGGCTGGTCAGGGTGGTGGTCATGCGGCGTTCTCCTCGGATGTGGCGGCCGCGGAGTCGGGCCGACCGGTGATGGACATGAAGACCTCGTCGAGGCTGGGTTTGGCGACGGTGATCTCGGCGACGTCGATCCCGATATCCCGCAACGAGATCAGGATGTCCGGTGTCGCCGACGCATCTTTCATGGGCGCCGTGACGCGGCCCGATCCGGTGGCAGCGGACGCGTCGAGACCGAGGCGGGTGCTGACCAGGACACGTGCCTCCTCGGTCCGTCCGGGGTCGGCGATCACCAGAGTCATCGTGGACGTTCCCACCGACGCCTTCAAACTGTCGGCGGTGCCGTCGGCGATGACGCGTCCCCGGTCGATGACGGCGATGCGGTCGCACAGCTGATCGGCCTCGTCGAGGTACTGGGTGGTCAGCAGGACCGTCGTGCCCTCGGACACGAGTCGGCGGATGGTGTCCCACATCTGTACGCGCGTGCGGGGGTCGAGTCCGGTGGTGGGTTCGTCCAGGAACAGCAGCGGAGGTGTCGAGATGAGGCTCGCTGCCAGGTCGAGTCGCCGCCGCATTCCTCCGGAGAAATTCTTCAACGGCTTCGACGCGGCCTCGGTGAGGGCGAACTCCTCGAGAAGGTCGTTCGCACGTCGTCGGCTCTCGGCACGGCCGAGGCCGAGCAGTCGAGAGAACACGACGAGGTTCTCCGTCGCGGTGAGGTCTTCGTCGACCGACGCGTACTGGCCCGTCACGCCGACCAGGGAACGCACGGCCGTGGGCTCCGCGACGACGTCGTGGCCGAACACCCGTGCGCTGCCGCCGTCCGGGCGCAGCAGGGTGGCGAGCATGCGGACGGTGGTGGTCTTTCCCGCTCCGTTGGGTCCGAGAACTCCGTAGACCGCGCCGCGGGGAACGGTCAGGCTGACGCCGTCCACCGCGCGCTGCCGGCCGAAGTTCTTGACGAGGTTGTCTGCTTCGATGGCTGGTTGCATGCGCTCAGCGTGCACCGCCCCGCTGTCACGGCACTGTCGTGCCGGTGTCGTCCCGGTGTCGGATCAGATCCGTGACGGCTCTTCCCACAGGTTGATGCCGGACTCCTTGGCGTGCTCGTCGATCCGGGCCAATTCGTCGTCGTCGAAACTCAGGGTGTCCAGCGCCCCCACGTTGTCGTCGAGCTGCTCGACGGACGACGCGCCGATCAGCACCGTCGTGACGCGTGTGTCTCGAAGTGCCCAGGCCAGCGACATCTGCGCCAGCGATTGTCCGCGTGCCGAGGCGATGTCGTTCAACGCGTTCAGATGTCCGCGCATGTCCTCGGTCAACCAGTCGGGGTCGAGCGACTTACCCTGCGCCGCTCGGGATTCGTCGGGAATGCCTCCGAGGTACTTGCTCGTCAACATGCCCTGGGCGAGAGGCGAGAACGCGATGATGCCGACACCCAACTCGTCGACGGCGGGCAGCAGATCCGACTCGATCCAGCGGTTCAGCATGGAGTAGCTGGGCTGATGGATGAGCAACGGAACCCCGGCGTCGGACAGCAGGGCGGCCATCTGGCGAGTGCGCGCGGCCGAATAGGAGCTGATACCGACGTATCGGGCCTTGCCTTGCTGCACGGCGCTGATCAGCGCGCCCGCGGTCTCCTCGACCGGAGTCTCCTTGTCGGGACGGTGACTGTAGAAGATGTCGACGCTGTCGAGGCCCATCCGTTCGAGCGAACGGTCGAGTGAACTCAGCAGGTATTTCCGCGACCCGCCGAAGCCGTACGGGCCGGGCCACATGTCCCAGCCGGCCTTGGTGGAGATCACCAGTTCGTCGCGGTACGGCCCGAAGTCCTCCCGCAGGATGCGGCCGAAGTTGATCTCCGCGCTGCCGTACGGCGGGCCGTAGTTGTTGGCCAGGTCGAAGTGGGTGATGCCCAGGTCGAACGCGCGGCGCAGGACGGCGCGCTGGGTGGCCAGGGGCACGTCGTCTCCGAAGTTGTGCCAGAGCCCGAGTGAGATGGCGGGAAGCTTCAGCCCGCTCGCACCGGTGAGGCGGTACGGCATGGTGTCGTAACGATGAGCGGAGGCGACATAGGGATCCGGCATCGCCCCATCCTGCCGGATGCGTGACGGTCACCAACGCGAAACCGTGCAGCCGGGCGTGCACGTTCGCTAGCGTTTGCGTGTGAGCACTTTCGGCAACTTCCAGAACGAGATCTACCTGACCGGGCTCGGCGGACTCTCGCCCGATCTCCCCATGACGGCCGACGGTCTCGAGGACCGTGCCCGCGAGACGTTGTCCGCGGCGTCCTTCGCCTACATCGCCGGAAGTGCGTCCACCGAACGCACCGCTCGGGCCAATGTCGACGCGTTCGCCGCGCACAGGATCGTTCCCCGGATGTGGCGCGGAGCCAGCGCTCCCGACGCCCGGGACCTGTCGGTCACGGTGCTCGGTACCCCCCTGGCGGCGCCGATCCTCACCGCACCGGTAGGTGTGCTCGGCATGGTGCATCCAGCGGCGGAACCTGCAGTCGGTTCTGCCGCAGCCGAACTCGGTATCGGGTCGGTCCTGTCGACAGCGTCGTCGACACCGATGGAGGACGTCGCGGCCGAGTCCGGCGACAACTGGTGGTACCAGCTGTACTGGCCGTCCGACGAGGGCGTGGCCGAATCGCTGGTCCGCCGGGCGACGGCATCCGGAGCGAAGGTCATCGTCGTCACCGCGGACACCCCCGGAATCGGATGGCGTCCTAGGGATCTGACGCTGGGCCACCTCCCGTTCCTGCGCGCCGAGGGCATCGCAAACTATCTGTCCGATCCGGTGTTCCGCTCTCGTCTGGCGGCCCCACCCGAGGAGAGTGCGGAAGCTCTGCAGATCGCCGTCCTCACGTGGGTCGGCATGTTCGGCAATCACACTCTGCGCTTCGCGGACATCGCGCGAGTCAAGGAATGGACGCATCTTCCCGTCGTCGTCAAGGGAGTGCTGCACCCCGATGACGCCCGCGCTGCCGTCGACTCCGGTGCCGACGGCGTACTCGTCTCCAATCACGGTGGACGACAGGTGGACAACTCGATCGCCGCACTGGACGCGCTCGAACCCGTCGCCGCCGCCGTGGGGGACAGGGCGACGGTGCTGCTGGACTCGGGCATCCGATCGGGCGCCGATGTTCTGGTCGCCCTGGCGCTCGGTGCCGACGCCGTTCTCTACGGCAGGCCCTGGGTCTACGGCCTCGGTCTGGCCGGCCGCGACGGCGTCGTGCACGCGCTGCGGTGCCTCCTCGGCGACCTGGACATCACGATGGGTCTCGCCGGGTTGGCGTCCGTCGCCGACGTCGACCGGTCCATCCTGCATCGCGCCTGACGCCGGGCCCGTGATCGTGACGGCCGACGTCGACCGCAGCGGGCGGCCCATTAGTATGTGATGCGGAAGCGTGGCAGAGCGGCCTAATGCACTCGCCTTGAAAGCGAGAGACGTGTAAAAGCGTCCGTGGGTTCAAATCCCTCCGCTTCCGCCAACGAACGAGCCCCCCACCTGCAGGTGGGGGGCTCGAGTCGTACGTGTTGCCGGTACTGCTACTTCTGCTTCGCGGCGAGTCCGCGCGCCACGATGGCTGCCTGGAGATACCGCAGTCCCGACGGGACGCTCGGATCGATGCCGGTGAGCTGCCCGATGCGCTTGAGGCGGTAGTCGACGGTGTTGGCGTGGACGAACAGGTGACGCGCGGTGCGCTGCCTGTTCAGTTCGTGGCCGATGTAGGAGGTGAGCGTGTCCAGCAGTTCCGGTGCGTCGTCCAACGGTCCGAGGGCGCGCAGCAGTTGCTCCCTGCCACGACCGGGCCGTGTCAGCTGGTACTCCAGCACAAGGTCCTCGGTCCGGTACATACCGGACGGCCGACCCAACTGCCTTGTGAGAGAAAGCAGTTCGTAGACGTGCTCCGCCGCGCCGGGGATGTCCTCGCGCTCCGCCGTCGTCACGGTGGCGGTGATGGGGATTTCGCCGGCGCGAGAGAGCCGCTCGATCAGGGTGTCGATCCACTCCCGCTCACGGGGCGCGGGCAGAAGTACCGTGCCGCCCTCGGTGCTGAGCAGAGCCAGCGGGGACTTGCCGCATGTGGTGGCCAGCTCCGCCTGGATGCGTCGGAGCTTGCGGCGCGCAGAGACCGTGCGGTCGACGACGGGATTCGACTCGTCGGGATGCTGGGGGAAGTGCAAGGCGATGACCAGGTACTCGTCGGCGAGGTCGATCCCGCACTGCTGCGCGGTGGACGTGGCGTTCTGACCACCGCTGAGCAGCGTGGTGACCAAAGTATGTGTCGCCGTGTGATGTTCGGAGGCGACCGACCGGTACTCCTCGACGTAGGCGATCGAGACCTCGGTCGTGACGGCTTCCAGGAGGGTCACCAGCACGAGGGAGTTCTCGGTCAGGTTCTCCGAGTTGTGGGTCTTGGCGTCGCGGCTGACAAGAGTGAGTCCGAATCGGAAACCGTCGTGGTACGCGCGGAGGATCGACCGGAGCGGCACTCCCTCGCGAGCCCAGCGCGCTGCAGCGTCGTGGACGTTCGCCAGGTCCTTGTCGGACGGAGTCTTGCCCGACTCGAGCATGCGCACCGCCAGTCCGAGGCACTTGACCGTCACCTCGGTGACGTCGCCGTGGAGCAGTTCGCCCGGCAATGTCCCGCAGGGGGTGTTGGCCGCGAAGTGATCGACCAGGTGACGAGCCACTCCCCGGAGATCGTTCAGCGCGAGCGTGTTGCCCTTGGTACCGGCGATCAGGCCGGCCTCCACGTGGCCCGGAAGCGGACTCGGAGCTGTCTTCGGTGTGGTCATCGATCCCCCCATGACTGTGTAGTTCATGTCAGTCGTGCATGTTCTCGGGGTACCGTAACAATCATTAACGGGATTCGAGATTGTTTCGAGATACCGAACCGAGAGTGCCGGTATGAGTCGGCACATTGTTCGGTGAGGTTGCCCACCTCGTGCGCACCGACCGTGACCTGCGCTGACATCGGCGCATGACGGATGTTGAGACAAACGCACCTGCCGATTCGTCCGCAATTGTCTTGCTTCCACACAATTGAGTACCGACTGATTCATGAAATATCACAACACTGGTTTCGATCAATGAAGTGTGTTTCGGCGCTGCAAACAGTCTCGCGGTATGATTCAGGGGTTCTTGCGGACCGAACGCAGCAGCTCGACATGCTTTGTGACCGCTGACAAGACCGCAAGCAGTCGATTGGACGTGGAGTCGGCTCTGCCTACCAGCCAGTAGGTTGGTACGGGCTGCGTTCCATGGACGGTCGGTCCGACGCACCGATATTCAGCACGTGTGGCCCTCGGCCACGTTCTTTCCCGAAAGGTTCGGTCGATGCGACGTCCCGCTCTGCTCGCCGCCGGTTGTCTCACGGCGATGGCTGTCCTGGGTGCCGCACCCACCGCGACCGCCGAGCCGAGCGTTCCGGGGTCGTCCTTCCCGAGCCAGCCGGCAGCGTCGTCCGCACCGCGCATCGTCTCCGTCACGATGGAGACCGATCGTCGCGCCGTCCTGTCCGTGTTCTCCCCGGCGATGAGCCGCGAGATCCAGGTTCAGGTGCTGCTGCCCGCGGACCGGTCCGCACCCCGCCCGACGCTGTACATGCTCGACGGCGTCAGTGCCGGCGAGGAGTCGAACTACACCGAGAGCACGTGGACGCAGAAGACCGACGTCGTCTCCTTCTTCGCCGACAAGGCTGTCAACGTGGTCCTGCCCGTCGGCGGCCGAGGCAGCTACTACGCGGACTGGCAGCAGTCCGATCCGATTCTGGGACTCAACAAGTGGGAGACGTTCCTGACGTCCGAGCTCCCTCCTCTCCTCGATGCACGTTTCGACGGCAACGGGATCAACTCGCTGATGGGCTTGTCCATGGGCGCCCAGGGTGCGATGAACCTGCTGACCAAGCATCCGGATCTGTACACCGGAATAGCCGGCTTCAGCGGGTGCTACGACAATCGCTCCAACGAGACCAAGAACGCCGTGCGCGCGACCGTCGGTTCCACCGGCGGTGACGCCACCAATATGTGGGGCCCCAACTCCGACCCCGCGTGGGCGGACAACGACCCCAGCAACCATGTCGAAGCCTTGCGCGGCAAGCAGATCTACCTGTCGACGGGTAACGGCTTCCCCGGCCCCTACGAGGCGGCCGGTGGGTTCGGCGAGAGCGTCATCGAAGCGCTCACCGTCGGCGGACCGCTCGAAGCTGCTGCGAACATCTGCACCACCGGCTTCGCGGACACGCTGCGCACCGCGG
Organism: Rhodococcus sp. MEB064; assembly: GCF_000834565.1. Taxonomy (NCBI): domain Bacteria; kingdom Bacillati; phylum Actinomycetota; class Actinomycetes; order Mycobacteriales; family Nocardiaceae; genus Rhodococcus; species Rhodococcus sp. MEB064. Next base: position 82,568 of record NZ_JXQS01000026.1, on the reverse strand, counting down.
GCGTCCCCGCCACCATCGTCTTCAAGCCCTACGGCACGCATTCGTGGAAGTACTGGCAGGACGAGATGCACAACTCCTGGCCTGTCGTCTCCAGGTCCCTGGGGCTCTAGCTCCTCGCGCTGCTGGGGGTGTGTGCGGCGCATCGAGCGTGCGGCACTGGGTGTGCACCCCTTCTGGTGGCCGCACACTTCTCCCCGCCGGCCGTAGAGGGTGTGCGCTTACCGCTGGGGGTGTGCACACCGGTTGCAGGTGCCACGTCGGCAGGCCGTTTGGGTGCGTCGGGCCGTGCGGTACTGGGTGTGTGCACCCCTTCTGGTGGCCGCACACCCCTACCCGCCGGCTGTAGAGGGTGTGCGCTTGGCGCTGGGGGTGTGCACACCGGTTGCAGGTGCCACGTCGGCAGGCCGTTTGGGTGCGTCGGGCCGTGCGGTACTGGGTGTGGGCACCCCTTCTGATGACCGCACACCCCTACCCGCCGGCCGTAGGGGGTGTGCGCCCACCAGTAGAGGTGTGTACACCCCCAGCAGCCCGCGAACCCCAGCGCTACGACGTGACCGGAGCGAACTGCTCAGCGGCCGCCGAGGCGAACTCGAGGAACGCGTCGTTCTCGTGCGGGTCGCCGACGGTGATGCGCACGCCGTCGTCACCGTAGGCGCGCACGATGACGCCGGCTTCGGTCGAGGCAGCCGAGAAGTCGCCGGAGGATGCGCCGAGCGGTATCCATACGAAGTTCGCGGACGAGTCGGGAACGTGAAACCCGAACTCGCGCAGGGTGTATCGCAGTCGAGAACGCTCAGACGTCACCGTGGTCGTACGCGCGAGCAACTCATCAGATGCTGCCAGGGACGCAATGGCAGCACTCTGCGCGACACTGCTGACGCTGAAGGCCGTGTGCACCTTCTCCATGGCCGTGATGATCGACGGCGCTCCGACGGCGTACCCCACCCGTAGTCCGGCGAGGCCGTAGGCCTTCGAGAATGTCCGCAGCACTACGACGTTGGGTCGGGTTCGACCGATCTCCACCCCGTCGATCACGCGGTCGGTGTACTCGAAGTACGCCTCGTCGAGCACGATCAGAACGTGGTCCGGAACGGCATCGAGGAAGCGGTCCAGCGCGGCTGCATCGACGACGGTGCCGGTCGGGTTGTTGGGATTGCAGACGAACATCAACCGCGTGCGGTCGGTGACGGCGGCAGCCATCGCGTCGAGGTCGTGGACGTCATCGTCTGTCAACGGCACGCGGACGGCGGTCGCACCCGCGACGAGCGTGACGATGGGATAGGCCTCGAAGGAGCGCCATCCGAACACGACTTCGTCGTCGGCGTTGCACGTGATCTGAACGAGCTCCTGACACAGGGCAACGGATCCGCATCCGGCAGCCACCGAGGTCGACGCGACACCGAGGAAGTCCGCGAGCGCCTCGACCAGCTGAGTCGACTGGTTGTCGGGATAGCGGTTCACACCGGCAGCGGCCTCCGCGATGGCGGCGACCACGCTCGGGAGGGGACCCGCGGTGGTCTCGTTGCTGGCCAGTTTGATCGCGCCGGGAAAGGAGCGCCCGGGGATGTAACCGGGGATGGCGTCGAGGTCAGGGCGGGTGCGTGCGGTCACAGCAGTCGATTATGCGCCGGGGTCGGACACAGTGTGGTGTCGGCATCGGCAAGGCCCTCGCTTTAGCCATTGTCTGCCATTACCCTCTACGCATGTCGGGTCTCATCGAGGACACTGCGCCCATCCGCTCGCGCGACGAGGGGGCGGACACCACGACGCTCGATCGCGTGCCGCTCACCGCGTTCGAGCCGGACACCAAGGCCCGAGGCGGCATCGTCGTCCTGCACGAGGCCCGCACCTTCCCGCCGGCGCTGGTCGAATTCATGAAGGCCCTGGCCGCCGACGGTTGGCTCGTGGCGGCACCACACCTGTTCCATCGTGCGGCGGGGGACGACGACGTGTTCGGCACGCCGCTGTTCGAGGACTTCGATGCGACCGTCACGTGGCTGCTCGCGCGTGGGGTGCCCGCGGACTGCATCGGGGTCATCGGTTTCGACGATGCGGGCACCGCAGCTGCTCTCGTCGCCACCGACCGGACGGTGGGCGCCGCGGTGAGCGTCGCGGCCCCCGGAATCGTGGAGCCGTTGACCGCGGATGCGCGTGCCCTCATCGACGCCGCTCCCTCTCTCAAAGCGCCGTGGCTGGCTCTGTACGGCCGCGACGATGCCCGCACGCCCGTCGACCATGTCGAGAGGCTCCAGGACGCTGTAGCGAAGGCTTCGGTGGCGACACTCGTCGTCAGCTATGCGGGCGTCGAGCACCGGGCGGACGAGGAGTCGGCGCCGTACGACGGTTCAGGGAATTCGGTGGGTGACGACGCGATCGACGACGCTCAGCGACGGATCTTCGACTGGTTCGACAGTCATCTCCGATAAGACCGCCCCACCAGCTGTTTTGCGTCTACACCGGGGCGTGTGTAATCTTCCTTCTCGGCGGTTCGCAAGGACCGGTGCCCTCGAAAGAGGTCCAGGAGGCGTGCCAGAGCGGCCGAATGGGAGTCACTGCTAATGACTTGACCCTTCACCGGGTCCGGAGGTTCAAATCCTCTCGCCTCCGCCACTTTCGACTTCGGTCGGAAGACAACTGAACAGTTCTACAGCATGCGCCCGTAGCTCAACGGATAGAGCACCTGACTACGGATCAGGAGGTTAGGGGTTCGAATCCCTTCGGGCGCACCACAGAAAGCCGGTACCAGGATCACCTGGTGCCGGCTTTTTGCATGTGTGGCTCCACCTGTTCTATGTACTATGCGATAGAACATAGAGCGGGGATCCGCCCCGCGTCAGTGGGGAGTGCGTCGTGACCGATTTCCGGACCATCACCGTCGAGCAGCGCGAGCACGTCCTGCACATCGGCCTGAACAGGCCGTCGAAGCGGAACTCCTTCACCACCGACATGATCCGAGAATTGTCGACGGCCTACGGACTTCTGGAGAGGGACGACGACCTCCGTGCCGGAGTGCTCTTCGCCCACGGTGACCATTTCACCGCTGGTCTCGATCTCGTGGACGTCGCCCAGCATCTGACGGGGAACAGTCTGCCGGTAGCCGAGGGTGGGCGGGATCCGTGGCGTCTCGACGGGACGTGGACCACTCCGGTGGTGACGGCGGTGCACGGGTGGTGCATGACCCTGGGCATCGAACTGCTGCTGGCGTCGGATATCCGAGTGGCTGCAGCGGGGACCCGCTTCTCACAGATGGAAGTTCAGCGTGGCATCTATCCGTTCGGCGGTGCGACGCTACGATTTCCTCGCGAGACCGGCTGGGGAAATGCCATGCGGTGGATGCTCACCGGCGACGAGTTCGACGCGGAGGAGGCCCGTCGCATCGGGCTCGTGCAGGAGGTCTGCGCGGATCCCGCGGCGGCGATCGATCGCGCGATCGAGCTCGCACACCGCATCGCGGAGACTGCCGCGCCACTCGGTGTGCGGGCGACGCTCGAGTCCGCTCACCGCAGCCTGATCGAAGGGGATGCCGCGGCGGCCGCGCACCTGCTTCCGGGCATCCGCACACTGTTCTCGACGTCCGACGCGGCCGAAGGGATGGCATCGTTCGTCGAGCGTCGGCGGGCGACCTTCACCGGCAGCTGACATGCACGCACACACTACGAACGGAGCCCCGATGACGATGTCGGACGAACGCAGACTCATGGCCCTCGCGGCAGTGGCCGGTATCGCGCAGAACGCGATCGCCCTGCCCTACGTTCGGAAGCACGGGACACGATCGGCCGCCGACTTCTTCGTCGGGAAGATCTGGTCCACCGTGCCCGGACGGTTTGCGATGGTCGACCTGATCCTGGTGGTCGTCGCTTTCCACGTCTGGGCACTGCCGGAGGCGCGGCGACTCGGCATCGTCCGATGGTGGCTGCTCACCGTGGTCCTGACCTTCGGGGTGGGCATCGGCTCCGCCATTCCTTTCTTCCTCGCCGTCCGCGCTCGGACGGTCCGGCTCGCGGGCTGACGTCTCAGCGCACTACGCGCGCTCCTGCAGTGCCGCGGTGACCGACGCGAACATGGTGGTCTTGATCGCGCCGAGAGTGCCGCGATCCTTGCCGGCGATCGGAACGATCCGAGCGATCGCGTCCGACACCACCTCGCCGTCCGGTGCGGTGGCGTCGACGAGTCGGGCGGACAGTGCGTCGGCGCCGCCGTAGCGACGGCCCGTCGTCATCGCCACCAGGGCATCCTGCGGAGACAACTTGGCCTGGATCAACGCGGCCATGCCGGGTGTGAAAGGGATATTGATATCCACCTCCGGGAAGCAGTAGAAGCCCCGGTCCTCGCGCATGACGCGGAAGTCGTGAGCCAGAGCGAACATCGCGCCGGCGCCGAAGGTGTGGCCGTTGACGGCGGCGACGGTGGGCAGCGGGAACGTCAGGATCCGTGCGAACAGGTCCTGCACGCGTCCGACGTACCAGTCGGCGCGCGTCCCGTTGGCCATCAGCCAGTCCAGGTCGAGCCCGTTGGAGTAGAACTTTCCCGTTCCTACGGTGACGAGCCCGCGGGCGTCTGCCTCCACGCGGTCGAGGTGGGTGCCGACGGTGTCGAGCCACTCCGGCGAGAAGCGGTTCTCGTCGTCGCCGAGAGTGAGAACGGCAATGTCGTCGCGAATGTCCAGGGTGGCGGTCATGGTGAAGCCTTTCGTCGTGAGCGACCGGTGTCGGCCGCAGGTGGTGGGAGAGTCAGGACGCCGCGAACGGCGGCAGCGAGCCGCGCGCGAACGGCTGTGTCCGGAGTTCGGTTGCCGCGCAACAGGAGTGCGGTGGGGAGCTCTACGACGCAATCCTTGATCACGGCGACCGCCTCGCGGTCGACCCGTCCCCACAGCGCGTCGGACAATCGCAGGAAGAGGTCGAGGAGGGTGGCGTCGAGTGTGCGGAGATCGTCGGCCGTGTCCGCCGGGATGTCGTCGCTACCCAGGAGCTCGCGGCGGGAGACGGCCAACAGGAAGCGGCCCGCCATCGGTGCGTCGAGCAGGAAGACGGCGGGGGCATCCGCTGCCGCGACCACTGCGTCGACCGCGGCGTCGTATCCGGGAGTGCGAGCCAGAGCCGCGTCGGCAGCCGCACGTTGCAGGGTGAGCATCCGGCGAGCGTCGCGCACCCACACCCGTCCGAGCAGCCCCGCCCGCGAGCCGAAGGCGTGATAGAAGGCGCCGTTGGAGATCGCGGTCCGCTCGGATACCGCGCGAACGGTGACGGACGCAGCGCCGGACTCGACGGCCAGTACTTCGGCCGCATCCATCACCGCGTCGAGGTCGTGCTGGCGAGGACGGGGCATGTCGTCACCATAACAGAGCAAGTGCTCCATTAGAGGTTCAGCTACATCCCCCGCTGCGGTGCGCTCATATCACCGGTGGTCGGAGCACTGTCCGTGACTGCGTACTGCAGCAGGACAGTGCCGCCGGGGCTCGCCTGCGGAGGCGCCGTCAGTGTCAGATTCGACGGCACGGTGCCCGCGTCGAACACCTTCTTGCCGACACCCAACAGGATCGGATGAACCCAGAGGTCGAGACGGTCGAACAACCGCTCCCGCACCAGCGTCTGCACCAGGTCCAGGCTGCCCACGACCTTGATGTCGTGATGCCGCTGTCGGATCTCGCGCACGGCGGTCGGCAGATCAGGGCCCAGTACCGAGGATCCGGCCCAGTCGAGCGTGCGCCGGTCGCGCGAGGCGACGTACTTGGGAATCCTGTTGAAGAGTTTCGCTATACCGTCGTCCGGCCCGCCCTGTTGGTGAGGCCAGTACGCAGCGAAGATGTCATAGGTCCGTCTCCCGAGCAGCAGCGCATCGGTGCCTCGGTAGGCCGCGTCGACCTGTGCTCCGGTGACGTCGTCGATCAGGGGCGCCTGCCAGCCGCCGAACGGGAACCCTTCGGGGTCCTCGTCGGGCCCGCCCGGCGCCTGTCCGACGAGATCGAGCGTCGCGAACATCTCGATCGTGATCGTTCCCATGGTGTGTCTCCTCGCGTCACGTGTGTGACGGTATGGACCACCGCACGGTCAGGAAGTCATCGCTGGACGCTGTCGAGGTTCACACGCTCCTCGCCGCCAGGCCACCGTCGACGGGAAGGCAGACCCCGTTGATGTACGCCGCATCGTCCGAGGCGAGAAAGACAGCCGCATTGGCCACGTCCTGTGGCGTGCCCATCCGTCCGGTCGGACTGGAGGCGTGGCGGGCGGCGAGTGCGGTCTCGCGAGACGCGTCGTCCACCAGGGTGTGCGAGACCAGGGGTGTGTCGATCAGCCCCGGCAGGATCGCGTTCACCCGGATACCGAACGCGGCGTATTCCAGCGCCAGCGCCACGGTCAGCTGATTCACTCCGGCCTTTCCGGCGGCGTAGGCGGGATAGGAGTACCCGGTGTACCGGATGCTCGCCAGCGAGGAGACGTTCACAATCGCCCCGCGCCCCACCGAGAGCATCCACGGAATCGTGTACTTGCAGGTGAGGAACACCCCGGTGAGATTGAGCGACAGCGCGGCGTTCCACCGGTCGAGGCTCAGGTCGGTGACCTGTCCGGTGGTCACCGACCCGACGTTGTTGTGCAGGATCGTGGGCGGTCCGACGGAGTGTGCGGCGGCGTCGACGGCGTCGCGTACGCCGTCCTCGTCCGTGATGTCCGCGGCGATTGCCATCGCTCGTCCGCCGGCTTTCACGATCTCCTTCGCCGTCAGCTCGGCCTGGGCGGGATCCCGGTCGATTGCTACCACCGTCGCCCCGGCCCTGGCATAGGCGAGTGCGGCGGCGCGGCCGTTGCTCATGGCTGTACCGCTCGACCCTGCGCCGAACACGAGCACGACACGGCCGGACAGTGACGATGGCATGGCGGGCTCCGAATTCCGAGGGCGAACGTGACGTCTCGATGGTCGTCGAGTGGTAGGCCCTCGAACCAGGGCGCCGCGTCGAGCGTCGGCGTGAAACTTCCACCATCTGTAGGAAGAACTGCGAGGCTGACATCCATGACGGCCACCCCGAGCGTCGATGCTCGCCTCCTGGAGCTGATCGACGCTCTCGCCGAACATCTCGGCCGGTCGGTCGTGGTCGACGACCCGGCAATCCGGTTGATCTGTGCGAGCAGGCATTTCGGCGACGAGGACGCCGTGCGCGTCCGCGCGGTGTTGCAACGCGACGCCGGTGCCGACGTCGGCCGGTACGTTCTGTCGCGAGGCGCCGGACGGTGGCACGGAGCGCACGTCCTCGAGGCGAGCCCGGACCTGGGGCTGACCGCGCGGCTGTGTGTGCCGCTGCACGGGCCGGGGTGGTTACTCGGTTTCCTCATGGTCATCGACGCCGACGGTTCGCTCACTCCGGAGGAGATCCGGCACATCGAGAAGGTGAGCCGGGACGTCGCATCCGTGATGCATGCGGGCTCCATCGCATCCGGCGAGGCCTCCGTCGAGCGGACGGCAGCGTTGCGCGATCTCCTCGGCAACGACGAGGCCGCTCGGCGCGCCGCCGAGGCGTGGTTCGTAAGGAATGGGGGGCCGACGGGGTCGGCGTGCGTGACCGTGGTGTCGTTCGTCGTCACCGCGCTGGGCACACCGGATGCCTCGGTCGCGACTGCGCTGCAGGTGGCCGTCGACATGGCGGCACGGACACGCGGCGCCACTGCGCAGCACCTGGTGGACGAGGACCGCGCGCTCCTTCTGCTCACGTCCGATGTGGTTCCGACTCGTGCGGGAATACTCGAGCACGTCCGCCGGGTGGCGGACGGCCTCGATCGGGTGCTGGGGGCCGGCTCCTATCGCTGCGCCGTCGGTGTCGGCATCTCGACCGAGGGACGCGCAGGCGCGTGGCGTGCTCGCCACCGCGCGGACGTCGCGTCACGAGCACCGTCCGATGATGTCGTCTTCTGGGACGACCTCGGGGTGGACGCGGTGCTGCTCGAGCTTCCCGCCGAGGTGATGGTCCCGGAATCCGTCCCGTTACCGCTGCGCCGCCTCATGGAGAAGGACCCGTCGGGACGGCTGACGTCGACGCTGCGGTCGTTCCTCGACAACGGTGGCTCCGTCGCGAGGACGGCTGCCGAGCTCCACATGCATCGGACGTCGCTGTACTACCGGTTGGACCGCATACGGGAGATCACGTCACTCGATCTCGACTCGGGACGGGACCGGCTGCAGCTTCATCTGGGGCTGCACCTGCATGACCTGACCTCGCAGTTCCGACAGAACGAGGATCGAGGCACCGCGCATCCCGACGGACCGAGGTGGTGACACAGGTCACCATGGCGCGACACTCGCTCAGTCGGTGTCTCCGCCGGCACCGACCCGAGGAGCCGCAACCATGATGGTCACCACCAGCGACGGGTGTGCACTCGACGTCAGAGACAGCGGTCCCGGATCGACCGGTGACACCCTGGTGCTGATGCACGGATGGTCGCAGTCTCGGGCGATGTTCGACCGCGTGATCCCGCTGCTCGCTCCCACTCATCGGGTGGTGTCTTTCGACCTCCGTGGACACGGAGAGTCGGGCAAGCCGGCGACTGGCGCGCGTGTCGCGCGGCTGGCAGCCGATCTGCACGAGGTACTCGACGCTCTCGACGTGGATCGAGCATGCCTGGTCGGGCATTCGTTGGGCGCCTCGGTCGCCTGGAGCTACCTGGACACCCATGGATCGTCCCGCGTCGACTCTCTCGTCGTCGTGGACCAGCCGAGCGCCTGCGCCGTCCTGCCGTGGATGACGGCGGAGGACGGCAAGGATGCGGGTGCGATCCTGGACGTGGCGGGTGCCGACGCTTTCGTGGCATCGCTGACCTCTCCCGAGAGCGACGCGATCCGCCACGCGTTCCTGGTGTCGATGCTCTCCCCGGACATCGGCGCCGACGACGTGGAATGGCTCTACCGCGAGAACCTTCGGATGCCGGCCGCGTGGGGTGCGCGGCTCCTGTTCGATCACATCATGCAGGACTGGCGAGACGTGTTGCCCGGCATCGACGTCCCCACTCTCGTGATCGGCGGCGAGGTCAGCCACGTGTCGACGGCGTCCCAGGCATGGACCGCCGACCGGATCCCTGGTGCCGAACTACGCGTCTTCACCAGAGCCGAGGGAGGCAGCCACTTTCCGTTCTTCGAGGATGCCGCATCCTTCGCCCCCGTGCTTCTCGACTTCCTCGCTGCACACCGTGTTCCGTCGGCCGCTCAGCGCAGTGCCGCGGCCGTCTGACCGAGCACCTCGATCAGTCCCTCCAGATCCGGCTCGTCGTCGGTCGGGTGGGCGACGACGGACGTGATTCCCATCTGCCCCAACCTGGTCACCTCGCGGGCCACGTCTGCTGCGCTGCCCGTGACAGCGAGTCCGTGCGCATCGGACTTGCCCCACCGCGCGACCTCGTCGCGAATGCGGTCATCGGCATCGGCGCCCACAGCCACCAGTCGAGGAGCGATGATGCGGTGGTCGGCCGATCGCCGCGCTGCGATCACCTCGGCGCACGACGCGGCCAGTTCGTCGTCCGACATCGAGGCAGCGAACAGGGTGCCGTCCGAGCGGGATGCCGCGTAGCGCAGCGTCTTCGGGCCGGTGCCGCCGAGAAAGAACGGTTCGTCCGGCGCCGGCCACTGCAGCCGCACGGCATCGAGCGTGACGTACCGGCCGTCGACGGTGACCTCGTCGCCGCGGAGTAGAGCGCGCAAGGCTGTCGAGTACTCGTCGAGCAGGGTCATGGGAGACGCGACGCGGGCGCCGGTCTGCCCCATCCAGCGCTGCACCCCGTGTCCGACGCCGGCGAGGAAGCGGCCGGGGAACAGGCGATGCAGCGAGGCGACCTCCATGGCGCACAGCGCGACGTTGCGCAGCGGTGCGGGCATGAGGCCCAGTCCGACCTGTATCCGGTCGGTACTGGCGAGAACTGTTGCCGCGGTAGTTAAACCGCCGTGGCTGAAGCAGTCCTCCCACAGCCAGAACTCGTCCAATCCGGCCGCGTCGGCGGCGCGGGCGACGTCGATCAGCCGAGCCGGGTCGTGTGCAGGGGTGAAGGCGATGCCGAGCCGCGGAGTGGTCACGAGACACGCTCCGGACGGCGGAAACGTGACCAGTTGTCGTGCAGCACAGCGCGACACCACTCGTCACCGAGGCCGAGTCCGACGACACTCTCGAGAGCGTGGGCATAGGGATACGGAATGTTGGGGAAGTCGCTGCCGAACACGATCTTGTGCTGGAGGTCTTTCAGGCGAGGCAGTGCTTCCCGCGGGTACGGCGCGACGTCTTCCATGAACTTCGTGAACACCATCGTGGTGTCCAGGCCGACGTTGTCGTAGGTCTCGGCGAGGGTGAGGAACTCGTCGTACTCGGGCATGCCCATGTGCGCGATCAGGAGTGTCAGTGTCGGGAATCGTTGCAGCAGAGCACCGATAGGCGTCGGGCCGGTGTAGGGGCCGGCTTCCGGTCCCGACCCGCAGTGGATCACGACGGGCACCCGTGCATCGTCGAGCAGGGCCCAGACCTCGTCGAGGTGCGGGTCGAGCACATCGAAGGCTCCCACCTGGACATGGCATTTGACGACGCCGACACCGTCCTCGAGTGCCGCGCGGATGTACGCGCCGGCGCCGGGTTCGGCGTAGAAGGTCGCCGTGCGCACGCAGTCGGGCGTGCGGTCCGCGAACTCGCCCGCCCATGTGTTGAGCCACTGCGCCATGCCCGGCTTGTGGGGATAGAGCAAGGACGTGAAGGTGCCGACCCGGTATTCGCGCAGGAGTTCGGTACGCGCGTCCTCGTCCACGCGGTACTCGATCGGCCAGGCCCTGCCCAACCGCTCGTCGACGGTGTCGAAGTAGTTCCAGACCTTCGCCAGAACCTGGTGGGGCATGAAGTGGGTGTGGACGTCGACGATCGACGCGAGCTCGAGGTCGTCGAGCACACGGTGGACGTTGCGGATGTCGTCGTCACGGTTCTGCACGCAGTCGATCCTCGCACCCCGTGCGGGTGCGCCGGCGGAGATGTCGGATCCTTGACTTACAGACAAACCATGTCTGTAATAGCTGCATGACGGGATCACTGCAGGGACGAGTCGTGGCCATCACCGGTGGCGCGCGCGGAATCGGGCTCGCCACGGCGCGAGCCCTCGTCGACGGCGGCGCGAAGGTGGCCATCGGCGATGTGGACGCGCGGGCGCTGGACAGCGCAGCAGCGTCCGCGAACGTCCACGCACACACGACGCTCGACGTGACCGATCCAGCGTCGTTCGACGCCTTCCTCGATCTGGTCGAGCGTGAACTCGGACCCGTCGACGTGGTCGTCAACAATGCGGGCATCATGCCCGTCGGTGCGTTGACGGACGAAACCGATGTGGTCGCCCGGCGGATCATGGACGTCAACGTGCACGGCGTCATCACCGGGACGAAAGCCGCGCTGCGCCGGATGGCACCGAACAGGCGCGGACACGTCATCAACATCGCGTCGATGGCGGGGGAGACGGTGGCACCCGGTCTGGCGACCTACTGCGCGAGCAAGTCGGCAGTCATCGCGTTCACCGAAGCGGCTCGGTTGGAGTACCGGTCGTCGGGTGTCGAGTTCTCCCTCGTGCTTCCGTGGTTCGTGAACACCGAACTCGCGTCCGGGACACGCAGTGTGCCGTTCATGAAGAAGGCCGAGCCCGAGGACATCGCGCAGGCGGTGGTCCGATTGATCCAGCGCCCGCGGCCGAAGGTTCGCATTCCTGCCATGGCCGGCGCCATTGTCGTCAGTCAGCGGTTCATGCCGCGTCGACTCGGCGAATTCGTCAGTCGCAGTTTCGGATCGGAGCAGATCTTCCTGGCCGACGTCGATACCGAACGTCGTCGCGCGTACGAGGACAGGGCGCGTGGGCAGGTCTCGGTTCCGGATCCTCGCGCCTAGCGCTGCACGCTCGTCAGCACGGCCGCCACCAGGTCGTCGACGTACGCATCGTCATCGGTCGGAATCGATGCGTCGTGGGCGAACAGGACACGGCTGAGGACTGCGCCCGTGAGCATTTCGAGAAGCAGTGTGGTGCGAGTGCTCTCGGGCAGTTCGCCGCGGGCAACCGCTCGACGCACGATCTCCCGTGCTGCCGTGAACCGGCTGGTGCTGATGGTGGCGGTCAGCGCTTCGAGCAGATCGGGATAGACGCGCGCGTCCAGGGCGACACGGACCGCGATGAGACCCGAGGAGTCCCGGTAGCCCGTGAGTAGCTGCCGGGCCAGCTCGGCCAGGTCCGTCGTCAGTGAGCCGGTGTCGATGGGATCGACCAGCGGCAGTACCGCTTCCAGGGCGCCGGTGAGCAGATCTTCCTTCGTGGGCCAGCGTCGGTAGATGGCGGCGCGTCCGACCCCGCCGGTCTTGGCGACGGCATCGATGGTGAACCCGGCCCACCCCGTCCGCCAGTACACGTCGACGACGGCGCCGTAGACCCGCGATTCCATGGACGGATCGCGGGGCCGCCCACGTCGGACCGATTCTCCGCTCGTCTCCATGGCACCAGCTTATTACAGACAATTGGTGTCTGTAATAAGCTGTCTCCATGTCACACGCAACAGAGCGCATTCCGGTCGTCGTGGGCGTCGGCGACGTCGTATCCGGAAGCGCCGGCACGTCTGCCGACCCGGTCGAACCACTCGACCTGGTGCTCCGTGCAGTCGAGGCGGCGATCGCGGACACGGGCGTATCGACACTGACCGCGAATATCGATGCCATCCACGCCGTCCGGACGACGAGTTGGAACTACGAGGACCTGCCCGCGCTGGTCGCCGACCGTCTGGGTGTCGAGGCGTCGAGGCGGTCGACCAGTTCGATCGGTGGGCACCATCCTGCGCGCCTGATGGATCAGGTGGGCCACGACATAGCCGAGGGGCTGACCACTGCCGCGCTGGTGATCGGCAGTGAAACCCAGGCGTCGGTGCGCGCGTTGACCAAATCGGGTACGAACCCAGCGGACATCGGATGGCTCACCGCGCCGGGTGGCCCGCCGACCTTCAGCCCCGACGACCTCGGCAGCGCCGAGATGCAGCGCGCCGCGATTCTGGCACCCGTTCAGATCTACCCCCTCTTCGACATTGCTCGCGCTCACCGACTCGGCGTTCGCCCGACCGAGTCCCTGCGTGCGTCGGCAGAGTTGTACTCCCGCTTCTCGTGCGTCGCTGCCCGGCACCCGGTCGCCTGGAGCCCGGTCGAGCGCACCCCCGACAGCATCTCCACCGTCGACTCGACGAATCGCGCGGTGTCCGACTGCTACCCGCTCGCCATGAATGCCATGCCGTTCGTGGATCAGGCAGCCGCCGTCCTGGTCTGCTCGTTGGCAGCGGCGCGCGACGCGGGCGTGCCGGACGATCGCCTCGTCTACCTGTGGGGCGGTGCCGGTGTTTCGGACACCCCGGACCTACTCGCGCGCAGCACGTTCGATCACTCACCCGCCCTCCGTGAGGCGGTGCGCACCACGTTGTCGGCGGCGGGCGTGACCGGTGCGGACCTGACCGTCGTCGACGCCTACAGTTGCTTCCCCGTCGTGCCGATGCTGTTGATCGACGAACTGGGACTGTCGCCCGACTCGACACCGACGGTGCTCGGCGGACATTCGTTCTTCGGCGGTCCTCTCAGCAGCTATTCGCTGCACGCCGTCGCGGAGTCGACCAGGCTGCTGCGCACGGCACGCGGGAGTGGGTCTCCGGCAGTCGCGATGGTCCATGCCAACGGGGGTTATCTCACGCACCAGCACACGATCCTGTTGTCGACAGCGGCACACGAGGACGGGTACATCGGGAATCCCGACGCGGTCTCCCTGTCGACGGATCCGGTGTCCGTCGTGCACAGCTACGACGGACCGGCGGTCGTCGAGACGGCCACCGTCATGTTCGGCCGCGACGGGGCGCCCGACCAGGCGCTGATCGTGGCCAGAACACCTGCGGGAGAACGCGTCGCGGGTCATGCCGGCGCCGATGTCGCAGCCGCTCTCCACGCCGCGACGACCGAGTCCGACACGTCCGTCGTCGGTCTCGAGATCGACGTGATCGACCACGACGGAACTCTGACCGTCACGATGAACCGAACCGACAAGGACGTACCGCTATGACCGATCAGGATGCCGTCCTCACCGAAGTGCGCGATCACGTTCTGCTGGTGACGATCAACCGCCCGAGAGCGGCGAACAGCGTGAACGCCGAGGTGCATACCCTTCTCGGGGAAGCGTGGGAACGAGCGGACGGGGACGACACCATCCGTACCGTCGTCCTCACGGCGACAGGGGATTCCACGTTCTGCGGAGGGGCTGACCTCAAGGCCCTCGGTACGCGTGGGCCCGACGGAGTCACGCCTCCCGAGACGGCGCACTGGGGCTTCGCCGGCATCACGAGGCACCCCATCTCGACGCCCGTCATCGTCGCAGTCACGGGAAATGCGCTCGGCGGCGGCACCGAGATCGCTCTGTCCGGAGACCTGGTGATCGCCTCCACCACAGCGCGATTCGGGCTACCCGAGGTGCATCGGGGGTTGATAGCCGGCGCGGGCGGGCTGTTCCGGCTCGTCGACGCCATTCCGCGGGCGATCGCGATGGAGCTGATCCTCACCGGTGAGCCCATGACCGCGCAGGATGCGGCCCGATGGGGATTGGTGAATCACGTCGTGGAGCCGGAACGCGTCCTCGACACCGCGCTGGAGCTGGCCGAGAAGATCAGTGCAGGGGCGCCTCTGGCCATCAAGGCCAGCAAGGTGATCGCGCGCGGCATCGAGGACGGCCGTATCCCGTCCGAATCCGCAGCGTGGGCGGAGACGGACCGGGCACTGGCGCGGCTCTCCACCTCGTCCGACACGGTCGAGGGCATCATGGCGTTCATGGAGAAACGCGCGCCTCGGTGGACGGGACACTGACCCGAGCGCGCGGCGTGCCGACAGCGATTGCGGTCGGAATTCTGACCGGACTTCTCGCCGCGACGCTGTTCGCGGTGATGCCGTCTCCGTGGGATGCGCTCGCGAACACGAGCGCACTCTGGGGGCTCGTTCCGTTCGCGGTGGCGTCGCGAAGCGAAGGCGGACGTGGCGTGTTGCTCGGCGTCGCGTCGATGCTCGCACTCGTCGGGTCGTGGATAGTGTTGGCACCCAGCATCATCAGTGGGCGCGAGGTGTTGGTGTTTCTCGTCGCGGGGCTGGCTGCCGGGGCGGTGTGCGGCGCTGCCGGCGGTGCTCTGCGCGGTAGCCGTCGGGTCATCGGGACCACCGTCATGGCCGGGCTGGTACTCGGGGAAGCCGTGTACGGACTCGGCGTGGTGGGAGGGCCTCAGTGGCTCGTGGAAGCCGCGATCGGCGTCGCCGTGGTTCTGCTCGCCTGCCGGACCACGACGGACCGAGCCCGCGCAGGGCTCGGTTCCGTCGCGGTCGCGGTGGGATCCTTCGGGCTCTACGCCCTGTACGACGCGATAGACGCCGCGTGAACGGTCAGGCCTTCCACTCGTCGGTGCGCTCGGGGGTGGCCTGTGCCAGTGCCTCGACAGCCGCATCGGTGCCGAAGTCCTTGCCGTACACCGGTGTTCCGGGCTGCTGACGCCAGGAGTCGGCAAGCGAGCCGGTGTCAACGACGTCGAAGCCGATCTCGTCGATGACCTCGGACACAAGCTTCTTGGCGTCGGCGTCGTCCCCGGCGATGGGGAGTGCGATGCGTCCGTCGGTACCGGCCGGAACACCCTTGTTCAGAAGGTGCTTCCACCAGATGCCGTTGAACGCCTTGACTACCGGCTCGCCGAGCACCTCCGACACCCACACGCTTTCCGGCGTTCCGGATTCGATCGCGTCGATCTTTCCGTCACGTTGCTGCGGGTAGTAGTTGTTGGTCTCGATGACCGGCGCTCCGGGCTTGCGCGCGGACAGGATGCCCGACGCCAGGTCGGGAGTGTTCTTCTGCGGGATGCTGACAATGACCAGGTCGGCGTCGGTCGCGGCGTCCTTGGCCCAGACGGCGGTAGCTCCCGTCTCGGATGCCAGATCGGCGAGGGTCTCGGGATCGCGCGAGTTGGACACGGCGACCTCGTGGCCGACAGCGCGCAGTCGCCGCGTCAGGGTGCCGCCGATGTCTCCTGCTCCGATGATGCCGATCTTCACGTCATTCTCCTTCGGTCGTACGACGAGCGTCTCGCTCGGCCAACCCCGTCGGATCCCGGATCATTCCCCCGGTGGGTCAGGGTGCGCCGAAACCCGCCTCGCTCAGCACTTTCTGTCCGTCGGCGCCGGCCACGAAGTCCATGAAATCGCTCGCGAGGTCCGGTGTGCGAGAGTCGGTCAACGTGGAGATCGGGTAGGTGTTCACCGCGCCGGACGAATCCGGGAAGGCCACCGTGTCGACGGCATCTCCGGCGCCGGAGGCGTCCGTGACGTAGACGAGTCCGGCGTCGGCCTGCCCGGACGTGACCTTGCCCAGCACGTCCGTCACCGACGACTCCTCGCTGACGGGCGCGAGCGTCACCCCGGTGGCGCCCTCCAGCTTCTCGGTGGCGGCTCCGCACGGCACCTGCGGTGCGCACACGACGGTGTCGGTACCGGGTCTCGCCAGATCGGCGAACGATGTGATGCCCGCCGGATTGCCGGGAGGAGTGACGATGGTGAGGGTGTTCGTCGCGAAGGTCACCGGGTTTCCGTCGATCAGATCCGCGTCGACTGCCCTCTGCATGGTGGCGGCGTCGGCCGAGGCGAACACGTCGCCGCGCGCACCTTGCGTGAGTTGGGACAGCAGGTCCGACGAGCCCGCGAAGGTGAACGTGACGGTGGTGCCCGGATGCGACTGCTCGAACTGCGTCCCCAGCTCGGTGAACGTCGTCTTCAGCGACGCGGCGGCGAACACCGTGACGGTGTCTCCGGCGTCGGGAGACGAGCACGCCGACATCGCCACGACCAACGCCGCCGTCCCGCAGACGAGCACGGATGTTCTGGGCATGATGCGCTCCTTCTGACCGCAGGTGCGGTTCGGAAGCGACGATATAGCAGCGGCTGCGGATACGGCGGTCAGGCGTCGTCGAATGCGGTGACGATCAGGTGCTGCGTTCGGCGGCCCAGAGGAATCTCGGCGTCCGGACGGTGACGGGGAGCGGCGTCGGCGCCGAACAACGCGACGATGCTCTCGGTGGGAACGGACGATCCCGTGTCGTCGAGGAAACGCAGTGCGACGACGGCCGTCGCGTGAACCCGACCGTCGACGTCGAAGATCTGCTCCAGGTAGGCGTTCTTCGCATCCACGCCGAGGACTCGCGTCGACACCGAGAATTTGGTCCACAGCGTCAGGGACCGCACGTAGGTGATCGTCTGCGACGCGACGACGGGATGCCACCCCTTGCCCCGCAGCGTCCGCCACAACCCGCCGCGGACGAACATGTCCACTCGGCCGGCGTCGAGTATCGACAGGTAGCGACCGTTGTTCATGTGCATCAACACGTCCAGGTCGGACGGCGCGACTCGGAACCAGGTGCGGGTGGGTTCGACGCGCACGGGACCGTGTCCGGTGCGCCACGGCGCCATCTGTCGAAGAAGGCGGAGCGACATCAGCATGGCGTCACTATGACTGTTCCGTAGCCTCGCGCAGTCGTCAGGGTTCGGCCGGCATCGACGTGAGGTGCGCGAGGAGCGGTGCGGCGCGGGTGAGCAGGGCTGCGTCCTCCGGAGACATGGCGGCGAGTCGGCGTCCGATCGCGTCGATCCACACGTCGTCGATCATCTCGCCGTGCCGCCGTGCCGTAGCGGTGGAATGCAGCCGACTCGACCGTCTGTCACCGGGATCGGTGTCCCGCGCGAGCAGTCCCTTGTCGATCAGACGTCGCACCGTCGTGCTGACGTTGCTGCTGTGCAAGCCCAGCATGCGGGCGACGTCCGAGACGGTGGTCCCCTCATGGCCCACCACCACCCGCAGAACTTCGAGTTCGGAATGAGGGAGAGCGGGCAGGCCGGATTGACGCTCACCGAAACGTCGGAGCGACCAGACGAGGGCGCGAACCTCCCGAGCGATGTCGATCACATCGGACTCGCTCACTGGACTTC
Source organism: Rhodococcus sp. MEB064 (assembly GCF_000834565.1). Taxonomy (NCBI): domain Bacteria; kingdom Bacillati; phylum Actinomycetota; class Actinomycetes; order Mycobacteriales; family Nocardiaceae; genus Rhodococcus; species Rhodococcus sp. MEB064. Next base: position 64,558 of record NZ_JXQS01000026.1, on the reverse strand, counting down.
CGGGCTCCATGGCTGCCATTCTACTCATGTGAGTATGTATAAAGTTATATCCAATACGGAGGCCATCCGATGAGCGTCGACACCCGGTCCGACGACACCGTCGACTCCACCGCGGCCCGGCCCGTCTCGTCCGGTGTGATCGCGATGCTGGCACTTCTGGCCGCCGTCGCTCCGCTGTCCATCGACATGTACCTCCCGGCGTTCCCCCGCATGGCGGAGGAGTTCGGTGTCAGCGCCTCGGCTATCCAGCTGACTCTCACCACGTTCCTGGTGGGGCTCGCCGTCGGAAACCTGGTGATCGGGCCGTTGTCCGACCGCTTCGGCAGGCGGCCCCTGCTGCTGATCGGCACCTTCGTCTCGATCATCGCCACGATTCTGTGCGCGTGGTCCCCGACGGTGGAGCTGCTCACCGTGTTCCGGTTCGTACAGGGCTTCACCGGTGCCGCCGGCGTCGTTCTCTCCCGCGCCGTCATCAGTGACCGTGCACGCGGCGCGGCGGCAGCGAAGCTGTTCAGCCTGCTCGTCCTGGTGAACGGCGTCGCTCCCGTCATCGCTCCGCTGCTCGGCGGTACCGTCATCGGCCTGACCGGGTGGCGCGGCGTGTTCTGGGTTCTCGCCGCGGTGTCCGTCCTCATGTTCGTCGGTGTGCTCGCCCTGCTGCCGGAGAGTCACCCGGCGGAACTCCGCAGCACCGGCGGCGTGTCCACCATGATGCGGGATGCTCGGGAGGTGTTGTCCAACAGGCGTTTCCTCGGCTTCGCCGGTGCGTTCGCCTTCGGATTCGGCGTCATGTTCGCGTACATCTCGGCGTCGCCGTTCGTACTCCAGGAAGTCCACGGCTTGTCGACGACGTGGTACTCCATCGCCTTCACCGCGAACGCTCTCGGCATCGTGGTGACCAGCGGAGCCAACGCGAAACTCGTCGATCGAGTACGTCCGGAAACGCTGCTGCGAGTCGGCCTCGTCGCCATGGTGACGTTCTCCGCGCTCCTGGTCGTCGACGCCGTCGTCGGGCCCTATCTGTGGGCGACGCTCGTCCTGCTGTGGTTCGCGGTGGCCAGCCTCGGTTTCATCATCGCCAACGCCACCACGCTCGCCCTCGGCGAAGCCCGTCGGGCCGCCGGAACCGGCTCCGCTGTCATGGGGGCGGCGCAGTTCGGGCTCGCCGCGGTCATCTCGCCGCTGGTGGGCCTCGGGGGCGAGGACACTGCGGTGCCCATGGCCGTCGCGATGCTGGTCAGTGCAGTCGTCGGGCTCGGCGCGGTGCTGGTCGGAACCCGTACGGTCACACCGGCACAGTGACGACGAAGGCGGTGCCGTCGTACACGACGTCACCGCCGTGCGCCCGCGCGAACGTGCGCGCGATCGTCAGTCCGAGCCCCGATCCTTCGGTGGAACGGGCGTCGTCGAGTCGGACCATCCTGTCGAAGATGCGGTCGGCCTCGTGCTCGGCGATGCCCCGTCCCTGATCCTGCACCGTCACGATCGCGGTGTCGGCCGACCTGGTGACGGTGAGGGTGACCGTCCCCTCGGGTGGTCCGTAGCGGAGGGCATTGTCGGTGAGGTTGGCCAGGATTCGAGCGAACCGTGCACCGTCGACACGCGCCACGACACTCTCGCCGTCGACCACCACGGTCGCGTCGGGAGCGATCACTCGCACGCGGTCCGCATCCGCCCGAACCAACGCGAGAAGATCCTGAGGCCGACGGTCCAGGTCGACGTCGTCATCGGTGCGCGCCGACATCAGAAGGTCGTCGATCAGCCGGGACGCGCGTCGCGACTCCCGAATCATCGACGCCAACAGTCGTTCTCGCACATCGCGATCCGTGTCGACGCCGCCACGTAGGAGAGTCTCCGCCGCGGCCGAGATGCCCGCCACCGGTGTCCTCAGATCGTGCGCCGCATCGTCGACGAACTGCCGCGTGCGATCCGCCGCAGCACGTTCCCGCGCCTCGGCGCCTTCGAGCTCGTCGAGCATCTCGTCGAAAGCCGTTGCAGTTTCGCCGAGTTCGGTGTCGGAACGGGTCGGAGCGAGTCGATCGCCTCGGTTACCTCTGGTGATGGACCGGGCCAGCGATGTCATGCTGCGCAGCGGCCGCAGCGACGCACCCACAACCACCGCCATGAGCAGAGCCGCGACCGCGGTCGCGACGAGAACCAGGGGAATCAGCACGATCAGCAACTGACGCTGCACGGCGTCGATCGACGACGTGTCGACCGCAACGGTCAACACCGATCCGTCTGTCAGCGTCGTCGTCGAGACTCGCGTCGGCCTAGTCTCTTCCGGGCCAGGTGGGGGTCCCGGCGGCGGGCCGCCCCCCGGGGTCGCCGGCGGGCGCAGTGCGGGCGGCGGTGCCGTCGCTCGGAGCGCGAGGTCGCCGACGATGCGACCGTCCGTCGTCACCAGTTGCGCCGCCACGTTCTCTCCCTGTGTGGCGGAGACGATTTCGGTGGGATCGGCACCGTTGTCCAGCAGCTGTTGCGCGGTGGCGGTGCGGCCGGCGAGGCTGTCCCCCGCGGACGCCTCGAGTTGCCGTTGCAGGAGAAATGTCGTGGCGACCACGATGCCGACCAGCAGAACGAGCACCACCGACATCACGGACAGAAGCAATCGCAGTCGTAGCGATCCGGTGCGCAGACCGCGCCGGGGTGAGGTCGTCATGTCGCCGGGCTCACGGTGTCGGCGGCCAACACGTAGCCGATGCCGCGACGGGTGTGCAGGATGCGCGGGCCGAACTCCTCGAGCTTGCGCCGCAGCGCGCTGATGTGGACCTCGACGAGGTTCTCGTCGTACGCGTCATAGCCCCACACCTGTGTCAGGATCTGGGTCTTGGATACCGTCCTACCCCGTTGTGCAGCGAGGTAGGACAACAGCTTCCACTCCGTCGCGGTCAGATTCAGGTGGTGACCCGAGCGTGTCGCGTCGCCGGACTCGGTGTCCACCGACACGTCACCGCACTCGATCGACGTGGCGACCGCGCCGTGTCGACGGAGCACGGCGGTCACGCGGGCGAGGAGTTCCGCCATGGCGAACGGCTTCACCAGATAGTCGTCCGCGCCGGCGGTCAGACCTGCGACACGATCGGAGATCGAGTCCCGTGCGGTCAACATCAACACCGCAGCATCGCCGGACCGCCTCACGACGCGCAGCAGCTCGAGCCCGTCGCGACCCGGAAGCATGATGTCCAGAACGACGAGGTGCGGACGGTGATCCGCCAGCGCCTGTTCGAGTGTCGACCCGTCCGGCGCGGAACGGACATCGGCGCCCATGTCCGCGATGGCCGTGGACACGGACAGCCGCAACGTCTCGTTGTCCTCGACCACGAGAATTCGCGGGGTCAGTGCCGGTCGCCGTTCGCTCACGACACCACTATGCGGGTCCGCGCCTGAAGACTTGCTGAAGACGAGCCCGCGAACCGCGCTACTTCAGGAAGGCTTCAGGTCCACGCCCGACTGTCGACATCACGAGCGGCGCCACCCCGGTGCCGACGACAGAGGGGACGAAGATGTCGACACGAAAGATGCGCGTCAGGACCGGCCGACTGGTTGCCGGAGCTGTACTGGCCGGTGGGCTCCTGCTAGGGGCGGTGGGCACCGCCTCCGCCGACGGTCCGGGTGAAGCCCCGCCGGTGTCGGAAAGTGCTGCGCCCGACGCGCCTGCACCCGACGCTGCCCCGGACGCCACCTGCGATCCTGCGGCTGCTCCCACTCCGCCTGCTGATGCTCCGACTCCGCCTGCTGATGCGCCGACGCCGCCTGAGGGTGCGCCGACTCCGCCTGCTGATGCGCCTGCGCCGCCCGAGGGTGCGCCGACTCCGCCTGCTGATGCGCCTGCGCCGGCCGAAGGTGCGCCGACGCCGCCTGCACCCGGATGCGGTCCTGAGGGTGGCCCGGCCGGCCATGGTCCCGCAGGCCCCGGTCCCGCGGGTCACGGTCCTGCAGGTCACGGCCCCGAGGGCGCCGGTCCGGCAGGCAAGGCACCTGAGGGTGCTCCGGCAGCGGCGGAATGCGCACCCCCGACGCCCTGATCGCCGGAACTGCGGTGGGTGTGCACACCCTTTCCAGCGCGCCACACCTTCTGCAGCTGGCCGTAGTGGGTGTGCGCTCCAGGGTGGGGGTGTGCACACACATTGCAGCACGGGAGGATCTCGGCAAGCTCCAGCAACCGCGCTGCTCACGGGCGGTGTGTGCACACCCTTTCCAGCGCGCCACACCCTCTGCGGCAGGCCGTAGGGGGTGTGCGCTTCACGGTGGGGGTGTGCACACCAATTGCAGCACGGGAGGATCTCGGCAAACTCCGGCCTGCGCGCTGCTCACGGGCGGCGTGTGCACACCCTTTCCAGCGCTCCACACCCTCTGCAGCAGGCCGCGGGGGGTGTTCGCCCAACGGTAGGGGTGTGCGCACCCCCTCCTGCACCCACAAAATCGTGAGCGATCAAACAGTAAGCACTCTAACTATCAGCGTAGGCTGGTTCTCGTGACCACCACCGACCCGCTCGCGCTCGACCGCCAGGTGTGTTTCGCCCTGGCCGTCACCAATCGAGCGGTGCTGTCCGTCTACCGGCCGCTCCTCGAGCCGCTCGGGCTGACGCACCCTCAGTACCTCGTCATGCTCGCGTTGTGGGAGCGGGCGCCGATGTCGGCGGGGGAGATCGCGTCGGCTCTGCAACTCGAGCCTGCCTCGCTGACGCCGCTGTTGAAGCGGCTCGATGCGGACGGTCTGCTCACTCGCCGCCGGAGCGACACCGACGAGCGTCGGTTGGTGATCGCCCTGAGCGACAAGGGAACGGCCCTGCGACGTTCAGCGGAGTCGATACCGGGAAAGGTCATAGAGGCGCTCGGGGCAGACGTGTCCGAACTGGAACGGTTGCACGAGGTGCTGAGCAGCATCAACACCGCCGCGATCGCAGCAGGTGCGTTGTCGACAGCCGAGGGAGGCACACGATGAGTCGGTCTCGACCCGGGCCGTTGCAGTGGATCGGTTACTCGTTCGGACGCACTCTGCCGCCGACGATGCAGGCCTGGGTGCGCAACGATCTGATCGGCGACAGGGCGGTGCCGCGGCATCTTCTGCGCAGCATGATCCCCTTCTTGCCCATCTTCGCCGCCTTTCTGCTGTTCCCGGGAGAGCTGTGGCTGCGCGGCGCGATGATCCTGCTCGCAGTGCTGCTGGCACTCTTCTACGCCGCGGCGTACATGGAGCCCAACAGGCGTCGCCGTCTGGCCGCGCACGGGCTGTCACCCGATCTGCAGAACCCCAAGAAGGTGGCGCGTGAGGAAGCCGAACGCCGGGCGTACGAGCGGTGGCACCCCGGCCGCTAGCTAGGCTGCATCTCGTGCGCCTGTGGCCCCGAAGTCTCCGAGAGGGGTCCGACCCCGATCCGCGATTCACCCTCGCCAACGAGCGCACGTACCTGGCGTGGGTCAGAACGTCGCTGGGCCTCGTTGCCACCGCTGCAGCGCTGGAAGCCTTCGGCGGGGATCTCCTGTCTCCGACCCTGCGGAGAGTTCTGGTGCTCGGGCTGCTGGGCGTGGCCGCGCTGCTGGTGATCGGTGCATTCGGACGCTGGATCCGTATCGAATCCGCGATGCGTCGCCGTGAATCACTTCCTCTCCCGGCCGCGGCTGCCATGCTGGCGGGTGGACTGGTGGTCGCCATCGTGGCCTTCGCCGTCGGGCTGAGGATGTGACGGCGCCCGGTCTCGCCGCCGAGCGCACCACTCTGGCCCGCATCCGGACGGCGCTGTCGGTCACCATGACCGCGTTGATCGTCTCTCGCGCGGTCCGTGACGATGCCGTTCTCGTCGTCGTCGCCCTGGTATGTGCCGCAGCATCACTTGCTGTCGTCGTGTGGCCGCGAGCCGCCTACCGAGTGCCTCTCGTCGCGCCCTGCGCAGTGACTGTGGTGCTCGCCGCAGTCGTGGCTGCATCGGTTCTGCGTGGGTGAGTCGCGTCCCCGCGGGTATACGCGACCGGTGAAAGAACTGTCGCCATGCTGACGGCCGCGCTCTACGGAATCGGCACCGCTCTGCCGCTGGTCGTGGGCGCTGCCGTCGGCCTTCGCTGGACACTCCCTAAACGAGTGTTGGCTGCGCTCATGGCATTCGGTGCCGGAACCATGATCGCCGCGGTGTCGTCCGAATTGTTCGAACCGGCGTTCCGGCAAGCGGGGATCGTCGTCGCGGGAATTGCTCTCTTCCTCGGCGCCGGCGTCTACGTGGTGGCGAACCACCTGATCGAGAACAAGCTGGGTCCCGCTGCGATCGGGTGGGCGCTGATGCTCGGAACGATTCTCGACGGCGTACCGGAGAACACCGCGCTGGGTGTGTCGCTGACGGGCGGGGGCGGCCTCGTTCTGCTGGTGGCCGTCGCGGTGGGCAACGTGCCCGAGGCGGTCGGCGGCGCCTCACTCATGCGTGACCGACACAATTTCTCGGCGGCCCGGGCGATGGCGTTGTGGACCGCGACGGCGGTGGTCCTGGTCGCTGTGACCGTCCTCGGATACGGCTTGTCCGACGCAATTCCGGATGTCGGGATCTCGACAGTGCAAGCCTTCGCCGGCGGCGCGACGCTGGCAGTGCTCGCGGACTCACTGATGCCGGAGGCCTACAAGGACGGCGGGTGGTGGGTCGGCATGTCGACGGCACTGGGTTTCCTCGTCGCCTTCGCCCTCGGCGGATGAGTGTGACCGGCATCACCTGTCCATGGCGTGCGCTTTCCGTGTCGACTCTCGTCTCACCTTTCAGAACGCGGCAGTCACCCGCTACCGCTCGGAACGAAAGGATTCATCATGGGAATCGTCGACAAGGCAAAGAACGCAGCAGAAGACGCCATCGGCAAGGCCAAGGAAGTTATCGGTGACGCCACCGACAACAAGGACCTCGAGGCCGAGGGCAAGAAGGACCAGGGCTCGGCCGGCGTGAAGAAGGTCGGCGAGAACATCAAGGACACCTTCAAGTAAGCAGTACTTCACTCGCACCCGGGCGGCGCCGGACCCACGAGGGTCCATCGCCGCCCGTGGTGTGTCCGGAGCCTGTCCGGACGCCCCGAACCGACCGCGCAGACATGTTTCGCGGAGGCCCCAGTGGCCGATTCCTCACTCGATCACCGGCAGGGACCGGTGACGTCTTCGAAAGGCACGACCATGACCGACACCACCACCACGCACGCCCACACCGGACGTCGACGCGCAGGCGGATTCTTCTCCAAGCTCTCTCTCCTCGTCGCGCTGATCCTCACGGTGGCCCTGGTCATCTTCATCCTGCAGAACACCATTCACACCACCATCAACTTCGTGGGGTGGAACTTCGACCTCGCTCAGGGTGTCGCGCTGCTCGGCGCTGCCGTCGTCGGTGCGATCATCGCGTTCGCGATCTCCGCAGCTCTCCGGGTCCGTCGCGCCGTCAAGTAGTCACTCGGCGTCGACATGCGGGGGTCGCGCGCGTTCCTCGAGGAGCGCGCGGACCGCTGCGGACGGCATGGGCCGTCCGAGGTGGTAACCCTGCGCCAGACGCCCGCCGCAGGACCGGTACGCCTCGGCCTGCTCGGCCGTCTCCACTCCTTCGCCGACGACTTCGACCCCGAATGCGTCTCCCAGCATGACGATTGCCGAGACGATTGCGTGCGGTCGTACGCCCGGTAGCGCGCCGATGTAGGAGCCGTCGATCTTCAGGCAGTCGAAGATCGGGTACCGGTCGAGATAGGCGATCGAGCTGTGACCGGTCCCGAGATCGTCGAGGGCCAGTGTCACGCCCATGTCGTGGAGTTTGCTCAGAGTGCGTGCCACTCGCGTGTTCTCCTGTACCCACACCATTTCGGTGATCTCCAACCCCAGCCGCGTCGCCGGCAACCCCGTCCGTTCCAGCACTCGGGTGACCGACTCGGCGAAGTCGGGATCGTTGAGCTGGTGCGCGCTCACGTTCACGCGCACCGTGATGTGGTCCGGCCAGTCCAGCGCATCACGGCACGCGGTGTCGAGCGCCCAGTCGCCGAGTGTGCCCACCAACCCGGTCCGTTCGGCTACCGCGACGAATTCGCTGGGCGGTACGGCGCCCAGCGTCGGATGATCCCAGCGCGCCAGGGCCTCCACGGAGACGACGGCATCCTTCTCCAGGCCGAAGATCGGTTGATACTCGACCCGCAAGCTGTTGTCCGCGAGCGATTGTCGGAGATCCGCCGCGAGGCGGAACACCCTGTCCGCCTCGTACTTGTCCTGGATGTCGAAGACATCGATCGTTCCCGGTGCCGTCGCTTTCGCGCGGTACATCGCGAGGTCGGCCCGGCGCACCATCTCCTCCGCGGAGGTATCCGGATGCTGCAGAAGCGCGATGCCGATGCCGATGCTGGCGCTGAACGCCATCGTCTGATCGTCGCGGGTATCCACCGTCGACAGTGCCCGTGAGATGCGTTGTGCACGTCGGCGCGCATCGTCCTCGTCCACGACGTGTTCGCAGACCACCAGGAACTCGTCGCCGCCCAGTCGCGCGACGGTGTCACCGCCCGGAACCACGTGTTCCAACTTGCGCGACAGCGAGATCAGCGCGGCATCACCGTGAGAGTGGCCCAAGCTGTCGTTGACGGTCTTGAAGTCGTCCAGATCTGCGAGTATCACCGCCACCGTGGTGTCCGAATCCCTCACGTGCGCAGTGGCTTCCTCGATCCGTCGGTACGCCAGGGTTCGATTGCCCAACCCGGTCAAGGGATCGTGCAACGATCTGTAGCGCAATTCCTGTTCGAGTTCGATGCGCCGGATGGCGGCGGCGAGGATGTCGGCGGCCGTCTGCAGAAATCGCAGGTCTCTTACCGAGAAGTCACGCGGTGATGCGCTGTGGACCGTCAGAACGCCGGGGAGTGAGGCCGAGTGGAAAGGGACGCAGACGGCGCTGGCGAGTCCGCGGGACTCCATCGTGGACGTGTCGAATCGTCGTTCCTCAGCGGCATCGGGGCACACGACCAGCTCACCGGTACTCACTGCGAGACCGGGAGCGGAGCGGGTGCCGAGACCGAAGCGGGTGGGTGGCTCGCTGACGCCGCTGTATCCGACGACGTCGAGTGCGGTCCCGGCCTCGTTCAGGCGGGCGACGGACGAACACTCCGTTCCCCTCAGAGCCGTGGCCGCACCGGTCGTCACCGCGAGAATCGTGTCCAGATCACCGTCCACGGCCCGCCGACCCAGTTCGCTGATCGCGCTCTGCTCGCGGATGCGGTACGCCGCCGACGCGAGATCGGGGGTCGGCGCGGAATCATCGTCTTCAGAGGTGCCGCGGCGTTGCATGACGGCGGCGACCAACGGCTCGGAGGCGCCGTCCTGAGGAACGACGAACGTGGAGATCGAGACCGGAATCGGGTCACCGGTGTCGATTCGACGCAGTTCGCCGAGTCCCCGCCACAGTCCTGTCTCCTGGAGGGACCGTTCGACGTCGGGTGCGGTGAGCAAGCCGACGTCGGAGAAGAAGTTCCACGTGGACAGGCGCCGCACCGCGTCGAGACCGGCTGCGCCCACCATCGCGATGCCCGCCGGATTCATGTACAGCACTCTGCCGCGGGGGTCCGACACCGCGACCAGATCGGGCGCAGCGTCGAGCACGGCCGGCAATCCGGTCACGCCCAGACCTTCGACAGTCACCGTCACCTCCTGACATGAGTCGACCGGCGCCCTCCGGTCCCCGCGGGGTATCCAGAAAACGCCGGTCGAATCAGTCGGCGATCAGGTGATCGTCAGTCGCGAGGAGGGACCTGAGCCTCGACGCCGCCACCGTTGTGCTCGGGGCCCGATGCCGGGTGCCCCGCGGGAACGCGATTCCGGAATCGTGCTGCCTCGCTGGGCTGCGACGAGGAACCGCCGACGCGCTCGCCGCGGTATGGTCCGGGCTTCGGGGCCATTTTTCCGCCGGGGAAGGCGAGCCGAATGATGGTGCGCTGCACCGATCCCCACTGCTTGATGAAGGGCCCCGTGTTGTACGGAAGCTGGTAGCGCTCGCAGATGTCCTTGATCTTCGGCGCGACTTCCTTGTACCGGGTGCTGGGCATGTCCGGGTACAGGTGGTGCTCCACCTGGTAGCTGAGGTTGCCACTCATCAGATGGAACAGCGAAGAACCCTCGATGTTGGCCGCACCCACGAGCTGACGGACGTACCAGCCGCCGCGGGACTCGTTCTCCGTCTCTTCCTTGCTGAAGGTGTAGGCCTGGTCCGGGAAGTGACCGCAGAAGATGATTGCGTTACTCCAGACGTTGCGAATGATGTTGGCGACGAAGTCTGCCGTCAGCGTGGCGACGAAGGTGCGTTCGATGCCGGCGCCGTGCTTGTCCAGAACCTTGGCCACGGAGTTGGTCGCCTTCGACGAGCTCAGTGAGCGCAACCGCGCTCCCAGCCTCGACTTGCCGGCGCCGGACACGCGTCCACCCGACGCGACCTGCACAGCACCGTAGGCGAGAGCACTGACCGCGGGCCAGCCGATGTAGTCCTTGACGATCTGACGCCGCGCCTTGGTGCCGATGCCACGAAGATCGTGGAGCAGGTCCTTTACAGGCTTCTCGCCCCGTCGGATCGCTTCGATGTCGAGATCGTGGAGAGCGACGCCCCACTCGAAGAACGCCGTGAGCAGCAGGTTGTAGAAAGGCTGCGCGAGGTAGACCGGCGACCAGGGCTGGTTGGGATCGATGCGCATGATCTCGTAGCCGAGATCCTTGTCCTTGCCGCGGATGTTCGTGTACGTGTGGTGCACGAAGTTGTGGGAGTGCTTCCACGCCTCGGCGGTGGATGCCGTGTCCCAGTCCCATACGGAGGAGTGGATGTCCGGGTCGTTCATCCAGTCCCACTGGCCGTGCATGACGTTGTGGCCGATCTCCATGTTCTCGAGAATCTTGGCCACACCGAGGCATGCGGTGCCCGCGAGCCATGCCGTACGACTCGTCGAGCCGAACAGGATGACGCGGCCGGCGACAGCGAGTTGACGCTGAGCCGCGATGACCGTGGTGATGTAGTTGCGATCGCGTTCACCGAGGTCTGCGTAGACCTCGTCGTGAATGGCGTCGAATTCCTTGGCGAGCGCTTCGATGGTCTCATCGCTCAGATGTGCGAGCGGATGCTCGACGGAAAATTCCCGTTTGCCGGTATCGATACTCATGACGAACCCTCCCTGGTACTGCAGTGTTGTGAACCGGTCTCGTCAGAGATCGATTTCGACATCTCCCTCGGCGGTGTTCACGCAGATGCGAACCGCCTGCCCTGTAGGCTCGGAGACTTCCCCGTTACGTAGGTCTCTCAAACGTCCCTTTTTCAAGGTACCTGTGCAGGTATGGCAGATGCCGATCCTGCACCCGAACTTGAGATCGAGTCCCGCTTCCTCCCCGGCCGCGAGAATCGGTGTACCTCCGTCACATTCGACTTCGGTGTTGCTTCTGACGAAGCGGACTGTGCCGCCTTCTCCTTCTTCGTCACCACCACCGATGACGGGTTGGAAACTTTCGTAGTGGAATTTCTCGGGGTCACCCTCGGATTTCCAGTAGTCCCGCAGATCGTCCAGGAGATCGCCGGGACCGGAGCAGAATGCCTCCCGCTCGCGCCAATCGGGGCACAATTCGTCCAGATCAGTGGCCTTCATTCGGCCTCGCTCCTCGGTCACCCGGAGGTCGAGCCGGAGCGTCGAATGCTTGCGATCGAGACGCTCGAGGGTCTCGGAGAACATCGTCTGGTCGCGGCTGTGCACGGAATGGATGACGACGACGTCGTGCATGGCGCCCATGTGGTCGAGTTCTCGCAGCATGCTCATGATCGGCGTGATGCCGCTGCCCGCGCTGATGTAGAGCAGCTTGGCCGGCACGGGATCGGGCAGCGTGAAGACGCCTTCGATCTCGCTCAGTCGCACGATGTCGCCCGCCTTGATGCCCTGCACCAGGTACGGGGACACGGTGCCCTCGGGAACCAGCTTGGGGCTGACGGAGATCAGGCCGTGATCGCCGTGCGGGTCCGAGGTGATCGAGTACGCGCGCCAGTGATAGCGGCCGTCGATGACCACGCCCAGCCGGAGGTACTGGCCGGGCTCGTGCCCACCCCAGTCGTATCCCGGTCTGATGAACACCGAGACCGCGTCGGTGCCCTCTCTCTCGACCCGGTCGACCTTCCCGCGAAGCTCCTGGGTGGTCCACAACGGATTGATCATCTCGAAGTAGTCGTCCGGACGAAGCGGGTTCGACAGGTGTTTGAATACCTTGAGCATGGTTCGGCGAAGCACCGATACCTGGGGTCGTGCGCCACGTTCTGCCACGCCGCACACGCTATCGCCACAGCACGGATCTACGATCGCAAACGACCGATTGTGGGCAGAAATGCGTGCCGGACACGATGTCGGTCATCGCGAACAAAGAACGACCGTTGTGGTTTGAACGAGCACGTCCCGGTTCCGGCGGCGTGCGAGCTGAGTGTGAGGGGCTTGCGCAGTGCCGATCGTGGACAACGCCGTGTACGTACATGGGGCCCGAGCCGACGAACCGGAGAGCCTCGACCGGACCTACGAGCTCCTGCGTGCGTGCGGTGGGATGGCCTGGATCGGTTTGTACCGGCCCGACAAGACCGAGATCGAGTCGGTGGCCACCGAATTCGACTTGCACCGGCTCGCGGTGGAGGACACCGTGTCCGCGCATCAGCGACCGAAGCTCGAACGCTACGGCGACCAACTGTTCGTGGTGCTGCACCCCGCGCGGTACATCGACGAGACCGAGAAGGTCGAGTTCGGCGAGCTGCACGTGTTCTGCGGTCGCGACTTCGTCGTCACCATCCGTCACGCAGAATCGCCGGACCTCGGCGTGGTCCGCAAGCGACTCGAGAACACGCCGAAACTACTCGAACTGGGAACCGAGGCCGTTCTCTACGCCATTCTCGACCAGGTGGTCGACGAGTACGAACCGGTCGTCGCGGGCCTCGAGAACGACATCGACGAAATCGACGACCAGTTGTTCACCGGTGATCCCGACGTATCCCGGCGCATCTACGAACTCTCGCGCGAGGTCATCGAGTTCCAGCGCGCCACGCATCCCCTGGTGTCGATGATCGAAGCGCTCGGCCGAGGTTCCGAGAAGTACAACGTCGACATCGAACTGCGGCGCAACCTTCGCGACGTCCTGGACCACGCGATCCGGATCACCGAGCGAGTCGACTCGTTCCGTGCGAACCTGCAGAACGCACTGTCGGTGCACACGACCCTGGTCGGACAGCGTCAGAACGACGAGATGCGCGCGATGACGCAGGTGAGTCTCGAACAGAACGAGCAGGTCAAGCGCATCTCGTCCTGGGGCGCCATCCTCTTCGCACCCACGCTGATCGCCGGTATCTACGGCATGAACTTCGAGCACATGCCGGAGTTGGGATGGACGTTCGGTTATCCCGCGGCCGTCAGCGCGATGCTGCTCGCGTCGTGTGCGCTGTACGTGGTCTTCCGCAAGCAGAAGTGGCTGTAAGCGCACGGCTCAGCGCAACCGACCCGGTGCGAGGTCGTCCGCGGAGACGCCGCGGTCGGTGACGTCGGCCGGAAGCGGCTCGCGGCGTATCAGTGCGGCGCCGACCCGAGCGAGCGCCGCGCACGTCTGGATGCCGTATCCGCCCTGCCCGGCGCACCAGAAGAACCCCTCCGAACGATCGTCGAAGCCGACGACGGGGGTGCGGTCGGGCACGAACGAGCGCAGGCCCGCCCACGACGACGTGACACGGCGGCCGGTGACGACGGTGGCCTCGCCGATCTCGTCCAGGGCGCGCGCGATCTCGAGGTCGTCCGCCGCAGCGTCGCTCGGGGGACACGGAGTCTCGTCGGCGGGTGAACAGAGCAACCGGGTCCCCTCCGGCTTGATGTAGAACGCCTCGTCCATGTCGCTGATCAGCGGGTGCCGGCCTGCTGCGATGCCCTCCGGTGCGTTCATGACGAAGATGGTCCGGCGTCGCGGTTCCAGGCCGATCGGTCGTACACCGGCGAGCTCGGCGAGCGTGTCGGCCCACGCCCCGGCCGCGTCCACCAGCGTCGACGCCGTGACCGTCTCTCCGTCGGACATGTCCACCGACCATCGGCCGGCGACGCGCCGAACGCTCGTCACCCGGGATCCGGTCCGGACCGACGTCCCGCGGTCCCGTGCTCCGCGGAGAAAACCCTGATGGAGGGCGTCGACATCCATGTCGAGAGCACCGGGCTCCAGGATCGCCGCGTCGACCGCGTCCCGACGCAACAACGGTGCGCACTCGACGGTCTCCGCGGCGTCGAGAAGTCGTGCGTCCGGCGACAGGTCACGTAACGAGTCGAACGCTGCGGTCAGTGCGTCGGCGCGGCCCGGTGCAGCGAACTGCACGAACGGCCGCGGAGTCATGATCGTGGATCGGACCATGTCCGGGGGGTCGAGCAGGAACGCCCGGCTGGCAGTCGTCAGCCCCCGGATGACGTGGTTGCCGTAGGTCTCGAGGAACATGGCGGCCGAGCGGCCCGTCGAATGCACGGCCAACGACGACTCCGCCTCGACGACGCAGACGGAACGATCCGAGGACAGCTCGTAGGCGAGGGAAACCCCGGCGATACCGCCTCCGACCACGAGAACATCGACATCGCTGCTCATGACCGCCGATCCTAGGCCGCGTTCCGTGTGGGAAAGGAGCCGTAGGGGTACCCCCGGCTCCACATACTCGAGGAGAAACAATGAATACAGCTGTCTGGATCGTCATCGCCGTCGTGGTGGTGCTGCTGATCGTCGCTATTGCTGTCGCCCTGTCGAAGAAGAGCAAGCAGAAGCGCGTCGAGAAGGCCGGTGAGATCCGCGAGCGTGCCGCAGAGCGCAGTGCCCACGTCGAGCATTCCGAGGCGCTGGCGCAGAAGTCCGAGGCGGATGCGCGTCGGGCGCAGGCCGAGGCCGATGCGAAGGCAGCCGAGGCGAAGCTGGCGCAGCAGCGCGCGCACGAGCACCAGGGTGCCGCGGCAGGCCAGCGCGACGAGCTCGATCGTGAGTGGGAGCGGGCGAACAAGCTCGACCCGACCGTTCACGACGACGGAACTCCCCGTGGTGGCGACCGCGCAGCAACCGACGGCCGCGACGCCGGACGTCAGGATCAGGTGCGTCAGGACCTGCCGGGCCATCACGACCAGGTGCGTCAGGACCAGGTCCGTCAGGATCAGGTTCGCCAGGATCCTCAGGGACGTCACGAGCGCTGACGTACCGCCTCGACCACTCGCTCGGAGGCGATGACCGGGTCCTCGTGTTCCCAGATGCGCACGACGGTCCAGCCGGCCTCGGCGAGACGTCGATCGGTGTCACGGTCTCGCGCGACGTTGGCGGCCAGTTTGTCCGCCCACCACTGGGCGTTGTTCTTAGGATGCGTCGCGTGTTGCGGGCAGCTGTGCCAGAAGCATCCGTCGACGTAGACGGCAACGAGCCGACGTGGGAACACCACGTCGGCTCTTCGTCTCATACCCGGTAGCGGCGCCTTGTCGACGAAGTAGCGCAAGCCGACACGGTGGAGTTCCCGGCGCAGCGCCACCTCCGGCTTGGTGTCGCGGCGGCGCTGCTTGGCCATCCGTGCACTGGTCGCGGCATCCGTCCTCGGCATCAGTCGTCGTCGTCCGGTTCCGACCAGCTGGGCGCGAACCTGTTGCGCCGCTCCACTTCTGCGTGCACCACCTCGACGAAGTCGTCGAAGCTCAGCGTGTTCCTGTCCGACGGCCTGCCGTTGCGCGGGGGCGAGTCGTCGACGTCGAAGAACCGCACCTCACCGCGGTACGGCCCGTCGGGTTCGTAGAGGCCGATGAACACTTTCTCGAACAGGTCGTATCGCGTGTCCTCCGCGCCCAGGTCGACCCACGCCTTGCTCGGTCCGCCGAGCACCGCGCGCTTGCCGCGTCCGGATCGTTTGGACAGCGTCGTGACGTGGTGTGCGAACGAACTCTTGCCGGTGTCGCTGCTCTTTCCAGGGTCACCGTCCTCGCACGTCGCCCACGGTTCGAACATCACTCCCACCAACACGCTGTACGGCTGACGTTGGTGCAGCACCATCGCTTCGCCGCGGAGCTCATGGTCGTTGCGGACGATGTTCTTGGTCCACCTTCCCAAGCGTCCGGAGGTGGGGCTGTAGTCCTGGAAGCTGTACGTCTTGATGGACACGCACAGGATCAATCCGAGCGTCGGGTCCAGGGCTTTGACGTCCAGGCGCTTGCGCCCCTTCGCGACGTCGACCTGCGCCTCCTGGCCGACTCCGTGGACATCGGGTGTGATCGACGGGTAGCGAGGACGGAGTGCATCCGCCACCACCTGCGCCAGATTGTTGGACAGCCGTTGGGCGTAGTTCTTCTTCTCCCCACGATCGGCATCCGGCGCCGGCCGATCACCGGCGAAGTCGAGGGCGAATGTCAACGGATACATCAGGCGACTCGAACCGGTTCGGGTACCGGAGTCGGTTCGGTCATCCGGTGCAGATGCGACTCGACGGTATCGAGAAAACCTGGAGCAAAGCGCAGGCGACCGGACCTGGCGCGCTTGAGAAATCCGGCAGTTGCCCTGGCGGACAACAGCTTCGACTCGGTGAGGAAGCCGCTCAGATCCTCGTACGGATGCTGGACCGGCCAGGTGCTGGTGGCCACGCGGAAGGTGCGACGGTCCTTTCCCCATGCAGCCGAGGGCCAACTCTGACCCGGTGCCAGCTCGACATCAGCCGAGCCGTCGTACGGGCTGGGAGCATCGAGCTGCTCGCCGACCCACGACGCCATCCGCACGCTGACCGCATTGCCCACCAGCTTCCACCGGTGGCCCGCCCGGACACCCGGCACGTCCGTCGCGGGCGTCGTCCATCCGGCGTCGAAACCCTGAAGGCGCTCGACGTCGGTGATGCCGGGTGTCACCACCTCACCCGACGGCAATCGCACCGCGGGTGGGCTGGCGATACCCAGAGTCGAGCCGCCCTTGAGTGTGGGCACCGCGTTCACGGCCCAGCCGAGTCCGCGGACTCCCTCGGTCCAGTAGAAGCCGCACGGGAGCACGTCGGCATCACCGGGCTCCGGCATGCCGGCATCCGGCCCGAACAGCACCTCGCGAGGATCGTCGGTCCGCGATGCGAGCATGACGACGCGCTGCCGCCGTTGGGGCAGGCCGAAGGACCGTGCGTCGACCACGCGGTAGGCCCACATGTAGCCGAGGTCCTCGAGCGCATGGGTGATGTGGCGCATCGCCGCTCCGCGGCCGAGTTGGAGCATGAACGGCACGTTCTCGATCAGAAGCCACCGCGGACCGCGCTTCCGAGCCACCAAACGGAAGACCTCGTCCACCAGACCCGACCGTGTTCCGGTGATGCCGGCGGTCCGGCCCGCCTGCGAGAGATCCTGGCAGGGGAAGCCCGCCGCGACGAGTTCGGTGGCGGGGGGCAGGGCGCGGAGCGTGGTGACATCCGTGTGGAGAGGGACGTCGGGAAAGCGCGACCGCAGTACCGCGCCGGCTCCCGCGTCGATCTCGCACAGCATCGACGTCGACCACCCGTGTCGGGACAAGCCCAGCTCGAGCCCGCCGATACCGGCGAACAAGCCGACCATCCCACGTTCCGACACGACCACGAACTCCTCACGACGTAAACTCGATCCGACTTCGAGTGAGGCTACTCGAGAACACCGACACGGCCTTTCGAGCCGCGCCCGTGGTGGTGTGAGCGATTCCGGACCGACGCCGTCGCGTGCGCGGCCTCACGCCTCCTGTCGCCGGCGCTCGGGAGAACCGGCTGTTCGCGGAGGTTTCGTCCCACGTCGGCGGGGCACCCCTCGGGCTGCGAGAGACGGCGATTCACAGGCAATTCGTCCGGCTCCGACACCAGCTGTGCGCTCGTGATCTACCGTGAACGCGTGACCACTCCCACTACCGATTCCCTGGCGTCCGCCGACGTGACGGGTTCGTCCTGGCCGGCCGTTCTCACATGGCGCGCGCACCAGGCGCCCCGGATGGAGTCGGTGCGCGTCCAGCTCAACGGAAAGCGCATCAAGGCAGCAGGCCGCATCATCGGTGGTGCATGTGACGAGCACCCTGCGTTCTCGGCGTCGTACGACCTGGTCACCGACGAGAACGGCGTCACCAAGCGGTTGTCCGTTCGTTCCGCCGTCGCCTCGGGTGAGAAGCAGATCTCGATCAGCCGCGATTCGGAGGGCTACTGGCTCGTCGACGACGGATCCCCGTTGCGCAATTCCTTCAACGGCGCCCTCGACGTCGAACTGGTGTGGAGCCCGTTCTTCAACACCCTCGCCATCCGGCGTCTCGGCCTCAACACCACGCCGTCCGATCAGGAGGTTCCCGTCGTCTACGTCGGCCTTCCGGTCCTGACAGCGCGCGCCGAAACGTTGTCCTACAGCCAGGGGCCCAGCGAGTTCCGCGTCGTCTCGCCCGTGGGTACGTCCGAGGTCAGTGTCGACGCCGAGGGCTTCGTCGCCGACTACCGGGGACTGGCCGAGCGCATCTGATCCTCCGTCAGACGGAGTCGGGAAGCCTCTGCACGACGCCGCCGCTGCGGGCCGCGTCCCACATCTCGTTCAGCCACCCCGCGGCACCGACCACGACGTCGGTGATCTCCCACCACTGCAACTGCGCGTCGTAGTCACGGCGGGCGGCGTGGCCGGCTGTCACCAACTCCTCGGTCGACGACGTGGCGCTCAGCGCTGTCCGCGCTCGTTGCAGTCGATCGATCGCGTCGTCGAGTGCCTCCACCAGCGCCGGTGCGTTGGCATCACACATGGCGCTGACCAGGGCGGGGGCTGTACCGGCGACCCGGGTTCCGTCCCGGAACGATCCGGCGGCCAGTCGGAGGGCCAGTTCCCCGCCGTCGGCGCCCACCGCGGCGAGTGTCTCGGCGAGCACGTGCGGGAGGTGCGACACGCGTGCGACGGCTCGATCGTGTTCCTCGGATCGGGACGGGACCACGACCGACCCGCAGGCCAACGCGAGGCCGGCGACGGTGAGCCAGACGTGTGGGTCCGTGCCCTCGTCGACGGTCACGACCCACACGGCGTTACGAAACAGGTCGACCTCTGCGGCCACCCATCCCGATTCCGACGTTCCCGCCATCGGGTGTCCGCCCACGAACCGCGCCGAGAGGCCGTGTCGGGCCACCGCGGCGGCGACCTCGGCCTTGACGCTGACCACATCGGTGAGCGCGCACGCCGGTGCGTGCTCGGCGATCGCGTCGAGAACTGTGTCCACGGCGAACATCGGGACCGCGACGACGACGAGAGCGTCGTCGGCCGCGGCGCGCTGCAAGGCGGCCGTGATGTCCGTCGTCACGTCGTACCCGTCAGCGCGCGCGAGATCCACGGCCGAGGCGGACCGGTTCCATCCCCAGGCCGGGCGGCCCGAGGCGACGACCGCCTGGAGCAACGATCCGCCGATGAGGCCGAGGCCGAGGACACACACGGGACGATCGGGAGTGTTCATCAGGAGAAGGTTTGCACATGTCGGGGGAGGTCCGCGCCGTCGGCACCGCATGTGGGACTACGGTTGCGCGCATGACTGCTCAGCGCGGAGGTGGCAACTCGTCCAAGGGTAGAGGTGACACCGCCTCCGACGACTACGACGACCTCGAAGGTTTCGCCATCGCGGTCGTGCGCGAAGAAGGTAAGTGGACGTGTCGGCCACTGTCCTCCGAGGCCCTCGGCAGTTTGAGCGTGGCGGACACGGAACTGCGTGAACTACGCAGCGCCGGTGCCGTATTCGGCCTGCTCGACGTGGACGACGAGTTCTTCGTGGTCATCCGGCCGTCGCCGTCGGGAACGCGTGTCCTGCTCTCGGACGCCACCGCCGCCATCGACTACGACATCGCCGCCGATGTCCTGGATCGCCTGAACATCGACATACCGGACCTCGACCCCGACGAGCTCGACGATGTCGAGCCGTGGGAGGAGGGTGACTCTGATCTTCTCAGTGATCTGGGTCTGCCGGAGCCGGTACTGGGCGTCATCCTCGCCGAGTCCGATCTCTACCCCGACGAGCAGCTCGGCATGATCGCGGCCCGTCTGGGATTCGCCGCCGAGTTCGCCGCGGTGCTCGACAAACTCCCGCGCTGAGATGTTGCCGCTCGCTCGGCACCGCTTCTGGATGAGCAGGGCCCTCGAGGTCGCCGCCGGCACACCGCTCGGAGACGTTCCCGTCGGCGCCGTCGTGGTTTCGCCGGACGGGGTGGAACTGGCGTCGGCTGTCAATGAGCGCGAACACCGCGGCGATCCGACCGCGCACGCCGAGGTGCTCGCCCTTCGCGCTGCGGCGGCTCGGCACGGGGACGGATGGCGGCTGGGTGGCTGCACGCTGGTCGTCACCCTCGAACCCTGCACGATGTGCGCAGGCGCAGCCGTGTTGTCCCGAGTGTCGGGCCTGGTGTTCGGCGCCTGGGAACCCAAGACCGGTGCTGTCGGCTCACTGTGGGACGTGGTGCGCGATCAGCGACTCACGCACCGTCCCCAGGTCGTCGGGGGAGTGCTCGAGGACGAGTGCGGCGGTCTGATCCGGCAGTTCTTTCGAACCACTCGCGACGTTTGATCCAACCCTGCGCCGGGGTATTACCTGCCGGTAGGACACCAGACGCACCGTAGCGTCGCCCGCCTCGCCGAAATGGAGGGGTGGATGACACGTTCTTCCGTTTCGAAGGAGTACTTCATGGGACTCGACGACAAGATCGGCAACAAGGCAGAAGACCTCAAGGGCAAGGGCAAGGAAGCCGCGGGCAACGCCACCGGCGACCAGGACCTGCAGGCCGAGGGCAAGGGCGACCAGACGTCCGCAGCCTTCAAGGACGGCGCCGAGAAGGTCAAGGACGCAGCGTCCAACATCAAGGACAAGCTCACCGGACACTGATCCACGGCGAGGACGCCTTCTGACGTCGCGATTTCGGATCTGCGCCACCCTTCCGGTAACCTAACCGGCGGTGGCGTGTCCGAGCGGCCTAAGGAGCGCGCCTCGAAAGCGCGTGACGGGTAACCCCCGTCCGAGAGTTCAAATCTCTCCGCCACCGCCAAGAGCCCCCCACTGTTCCGACAGCTGGGGGGCTTTGTCGTTCCCGTCTCGTAAGGTCGGCGGTGAGGTACATCACTGATTCACGAGGGAGTAACAGAACATGAACGCGATGCAGGACCGCGCACTCGGACGCACCGGCCGTCAGGTCTCGTGCGTCGGTCTCGGAACGTGGCAGCTGGGTGCGGACTGGGGCGATGTGTCCGAAGCCGACGCCACAGCGGTTCTCGATGCTGCCGTCGACAGTGGCATCACCTTCTTCGACACGGCCGACGTGTACGGCGACGGGCGCAGTGAGCGGGTGATCGGCGCGTTCCTGGCCGACCGCGGACTCCGCGATGCCGTCACGGTCGCGACGAAGATGGGTCGACGCGTCGACCAGGTTCCCGAGAACTACACGCTCGACAACTTCCGCAGCTGGGTGGACCGATCCCGCAGCAATCTCGGCGTCGACTCGCTCGAGTTGGTGCAGCTGCACTGCCCGCCCAGTGCGGTCTACGCGAACGACGAGGTCTTCGACGCCCTCGACACGCTCGTCGAGGAGAAATCGATCCGGAACTACGGCGTGAGCGTCGAGACGGTCGACGAGGCCCTCGCGGCTATTCGTCGACCGAATGTCGCCACCGTCCAGATCATCGTCAACGCGTTCCGACTGAAGCCGATCGAGGAGGTGCTGTCCGTCGCCGCGGAGGCCGGCGTCGGCATCATCGCGCGCGTCCCGCTGGCGTCGGGTCTGCTGTCGGGGAAGTACGACGAGTCGACGACGTTCGCCGAGAACGATCACCGCAACTTCAACCGCAACGGCGAAGCCTTCGATGTCGGCGAGACGTTCTCGGGTGTGCCGTTCGATACCGGCCTGACGGCGGCGCGCGAGTTCTCTGCGCTGGTCGCCGAGCAGGCTCCTGCCGGCACGACGCCCGCAGCCGCGGCGATCGCCTGGCTGTGGCAGCACCCGCAGATCTCGACAGTCATTCCGGGAGCTCGGAACGTCGAGCAGGCTCGCGCCAACGCCGATGCCGGACGTGTCGACCCGTTGGGGGAGAAGTTCGACGAGGGTGTGCGTGCGATCTACGACCGGCACCTGCGGAGCGTCGTCCACTCGAAGTGGTGATGTCGGTCGGGCTCATTCACAGGTGATTCCCAGCCGTAGCGGTGGCCGGGCGTTGAAGCGACAACTAAAGTTTTCCCATGAAGAAGAAGTGGTGGATTGCCGCAGCAGTCGTCGTGGTGCTCGCGATCGTCGCCCTGGTCGTCGGACCTCGCATCTACTCCTCGTTGGAGAGCAGCGACCCGGCGGCGTCGGTCTCCACCAGCGGGGCGGTGGCCGCCACCGGTGATCTGGACGGTCGGTGGACCGTCACGCCGGGTGACGACGCCAACCGGACGTCCGCCGGATACACGGTCGCGGAGGTGCTGAACGGCACCGACGTGACCGTCGTCGGCACCACGCCGGACGTCAGTGGATCGGCGACCATTGCCGATCAGCAGCTCACGGCCGGCGAGATCGTCGTGCAGACGGCCACGATCACCACCGACAGCGACCGCCGGGACAACCAGTTCCGCGGGAACATCTTCGACGTGGCAGCCAATCCGACAGCCACGTTCACCGTCACCTCACCCGTCGACCTGTCCTCGGTGCCCACGGACGGAACCACCGCGACAGTGACGATGGACGGCACCCTCACTCTGAAGGGGCAGACCCGCGACGTCAGCGTGGACACGCAGGTCCTGCGCTCGGGTGAGACCATCGTGGCGTCGGGAAGCATTCCGGCGACATGGGCCGACTACGGCATCGAGCCGCCGTCGCTCGGGTTCGTGACGGTCGCCCCGGCCGGCTCCGTCGACTTCCTGGTCACGCTCGCCGCGGCCTGAAGCTCCGGTGCCCAGCCGGGAGGACCGAACACGTATCCGAGTTTCTGACGGAGGGTCGCCGCCGTTCGCACATCCCGTGCGATGGCGGCGTACTCGTGTGTCTGGAGCTTCAGGATGTCGAAGGTGTTCACCGGCGTCGTCAAGCCGTAGTGCGGACGGAAGGTCTCGGGCGCATAGGTTCCGAACATCCGGTCCCAGACGATCAGGATTCCCGCGTAGTTCTTGTCGAGGTATTCCTTGTCGTTCCCGTGGTGCACGCGGTGGTGGGACGGGGTGTTGAAGACGAATTCGAACCACCGTGGCATGCGGTCGATACGTTCGGTGTGCACCCAGAACTGGTAGACGAGGTTGATGGCGAAGCCCGTGAACACCATCCACGGCGGGATGCCGAGGAGGGGCAGGGGCAGCCACATGACGATCTCGCCGCTGTTGTTCCACTTCTGCCGCAGGGCGGTACAGAAGTTGAAGTACTCACTGGAGTGATGGGCCTGATGCGTCGCCCAGATGACGCGCGTGCGGTGCGCGATGCGGTGGTACCAGTAGAAGAGCACGTCGACACCGAGTAGCAGGACGACCCACGTGTACCACTGGTCGGACGGTAGGTGCCACGGCGCTACATACGCGTAGATGACCGAATATCCCAGTAGAGCAACGGTTTTCCACACCGTCGTGGTGACGATGGAGACCAGGCCCATCGAGATGGACGCGTGGGCGTCGGCGCGGAGGTAGGTCCCTCGCGCTGGCCTGTCGGCTGCGTCGGTCGGCTCCGAGGCGCCTCGACGTTCCAGGACCACGGCCGCGGTCCACTCCAGCGCCAGCAGGCCGAGGAAGGCGGGCACCGCCAGGGCCACCGGATCCCGGAGAGGACCCGGAAGGGAGTTCCACAGGTCTGCGATCACCGCAACACTCTACGTGATCGCGGTCACATCATCGCGGGTGGTTCAGCCTCGGTAGGTGCGCACCAGCGGGCAGTCGAACGGATCGCGGTGCGAGAGCCCGACCGCGTTGAGGTAGCGGACGACGATGCCGTACGACCGGACCAGCGAGGTCTCGGTGTAGGTCACGCCGTGCTTCTCGCAATGCGCCCGGACCATCGGCCGGACCTTCTTCAGGTTGGGCCGCGGCATGCTCGGGAACAGGTGATGCTCGATCTGGTAGTTCAGACCGCCCATCATGAAGTCGGTGACCGGTCCGCCGTCGACGTTGCGCGACATCAAGACCTGGCGCCGCAGGAAGTCCACCTTCGCGCCGGCGGGTACCAGCGGCATGCCCTTGTGGTTGGGCGCGAACGATCCACCCAGCAGGACGCCGAAGACGCCGAGGTGTACGAGGATGAATCCGATGGCCAGGCCGGCGGGCATGGCCAGGAACGGCAGCACGAATCCGACGGTGAGCCGCAGTGCGATCAAGCCGAGTTCTAGCTTGCGGTGCTTGATCTCCTTGGACCCCAGCAACGTTCGCACGCTCGCGATATGAAGCACCGCGCCTTCGAGAGTCAGGAGCGGGAAGAAGAGCCAGCCCTGACGACGAGTCAGCGCCCCGTAGATGCCGGTCCTGCCGGCGGCGTACTCGGGCACGAAGGCGATCGGCCCGTTGCCGATGTCGGGGTCCTTGCCGATCTGGTTCGGCGCGTTGTGGTGCTTGCTGTGCTTGCCCTGCCACCAGTGCAAGGACAGCCCGGCGAACGTTCCCGACAGGATCCGCGCCGTCCACTCGTTGGCTTTGGACGAGTCGAACATCTGACGGTGTGCTCCGTCGTGGCCGAGGAAGCCGAACTGAGTGCTGACGAGAGCCAGGACGACCGCGAGGCCGAGCTGCCACCAGGAGTCGCCGAGAAGGAAGGCGCCGACCCAGACCGCGAAGAAGGCGAAGACGGTCGCGACGATGCGCGAGATGTAGAAACCCCTGCGTCGCTCCATCAGGCCGGAGGCGCGCACCGCGACGGACAGCTCGGTGTACGAGCTGATGAACTTGTCACGGGGCCGTTCGGAGGTGACGGACACTGGCTACCTCGGTTTCCTGTGGACTCTTCGTTCCACGGCTGTCGGTCACTGGCAGTCGGGTGCGCACACGAAGTAAGAGGTCACGCCTGCGTCACAAGTGTGGCACAGGGAGGCCACGGCGTCGACAGTCCGACGATCCAGTTTCCGGCTCTGCAGTGCACAGTTCACCAGTCCGTTCCCCACGTGCGTGTCGCGAGGCGGGTGGTGTCGACGTCGTGGAGTAGGGTGCAACATAGGTACAGCGAAGAGTCCGCGGTCGATCCTGCGACTCCCGTAGTCGGAATACCCGACATTGTGACCACCCCCTCCGCACTTCTTGTCGCGGGGGACTCTGTTCGACGATCTGCTCGTCCGCCCTCCATAGAAGGGGTTTTTCATGGAACCCGTCTCACTTTTCCTCGCACCCGTCACCGCCGACTCCGAGCCCGTCGAGGCTCCCGCGACGTCGGCCGCGCGTGACGCCGCCAATGCCACTGCACCCGTCTACGGGCAGCTCTTCTCCGAGAAGTCCTGACCGCGGGCGCACTGCCGACTCTGGCTCGACATGACCGACACACACGACTCGCCGCGGGGTTCCGCGGTCACCACGTCGGTGGCACGCCG
This sequence comes from Rhodococcus sp. MEB064, assembly GCF_000834565.1. Classification (NCBI taxonomy): domain Bacteria; kingdom Bacillati; phylum Actinomycetota; class Actinomycetes; order Mycobacteriales; family Nocardiaceae; genus Rhodococcus; species Rhodococcus sp. MEB064. Next base: position 39,085 of record NZ_JXQS01000026.1, on the reverse strand, counting down.
GATCACGCCGGGTCGTGAGCAGGACTTCGTCGCGTGGACCGACGCAGGTATCAGCGTCCTCCGCACGTTCGACGGCTTCCTCGGAGGCGGATGGCTGCGCTCGTCCGCGGACCCGTACGAGTACTACGTGCTCTACCGCTTCGATTCGGACGCACACCTCCAGGAGTGGCTGTCCTCACCGTTCCGCAGGGCGTGGGTTGCCCGCGGCGTGGGCGTCGCCGACGACCATGTGACGCATCGCCTCACGGGTGTCGAAGGGTGGTTCGAACCACAGTCGACCTTGACCGACGCCGTGCGAGTGGTGGGTGCTCCGCCGCCGCGCTGGAAGCAGGCGATCGTCATCTGGTCGGCGTTCTTCCCCCTGTCGCTTGTCATGAACTTTCTTGTGTCCGAGTATCTTTCGCTCGGTCTCGTCGTCAGAACTCTCCTGATCACCCTCGTCAGCACCCCTGTCATGGTGTACGTGCTTCTTCCGTTCATCACGGCCCGCGTGAAGCGATGGCTCACTCCCTGATCGACTGAAACCTGCACTCTGCGTGGTGAGCGTCACAAAAGTGCACGTCACTGCAAACTTGCCGACTCGCGCAACTTCCGTACTGTGGATCCCGTGAGTTCCGGACTACGTGACCGCAAGAAAGCGGAGACCCGTGCAGCGTTGAGTGCTGCCGCCATCCGCCTCGGTCGGCAACAGGGTTTCGACACCGTGACCGCGGAGGCGATCGCCCGCGACGCGGGGGTGTCGACGCGCACGTTCCACAACTACTTCTCCAGCAAGGAAGAAGCGGCGCTGTACTACCTCGAGCAGGCAGCGTTCGAGTGGGTGGACCTCATCGAGCACCGTCCGCAGGACGAGGACTTCTGGGATACGGTGCGCGCCATCGTCTTCCAGATCGTCGACGATCCGGAACGAGAGCTCACCGAGACCGTCGCGATCGCACGGTTCGTCGAGGAGTCGCCGGCGCTGTTGGCGAAGAAACTCGAGTTCGACCGATCGCTCTCGGCAGCGTTCAAGAAGGCCGTCGCTCGGCGCACCGGGCTCGATCCCGACCGCGACCTGTACCCCTCGCTGGTGCAGGCCGCAGTGGGTGCCATCGTCAGCGCCGCACTCGCCTTCTTCGCGGAGGCATCCGAGAAGGGTTCCACCACAGCGGAATCCGCCGGTGAGGTGGTTCGTCTCGCGATGCAACAGCTCGAATGCGGACTCCGGCAACCGCTCACCGGCTCCACCCCGCTCCCGCCCGACTGATCACGCACCCGCCCGTCACCAGCACGAACACCCGAACGAGGAGAACTTCCATGGCCACCTTCCTGTATCGCATAGGACGGTTCTCGTACCGTCGGAAAGGCATCGTGCTGCCGATCTGGCTCGCGATCCTGGTTCTGGCGGGAATCGGTGCAGCCACGCTGTCCGGTCCGACGAGCACCTCGTTCTCCATTCCTGGCACCCCCGCTCAGGCGGCGCTGGATCTGCAGAAGGAGCGATTCGGCGGCGGTGAGGATCCGCTGACGTCCGCCAGCGCTCAGTACGTGTTCCAGGCCCCCTCCGGAACCACGCTCGACTCGCCCGAGAACACCGCGGCGATCGACAGAGTCATCGGCAACATCCGCGGCATCTCCGCGGTGAAGGACACGGCGAAGGCCGATCCGGACGCCGGGCCCGTTCCCGAGGGTGCCATGCCGCTCCTCGATCCGATCGCCGGTAACCAGGCGATCGTCGATCAGTACGCGGAGGCCGGTCTCGCGCCGGACGTCGCTGCCGCGAATGCCGCTGCGGTGTCCCCGCTCTCGCCGGACAAGACCATCGGAATCCTGCAGGTTCCGCTGACCGGCACCGTCACCGACGTCACCGCCGACGTGCGCACGCAGCTCGACGAGGCAGCGCAGCCGGCGCGGGACGCCGGGCTGACCGTCGAGATCGGCGGAAGCGCGATGCAGGCCAACGAACCTCCCGGGGGTAGTGCCGAACTCATCGGTCTCGCCGTCGCCGCAGTCGTCCTCGTCGTCATGTTCGGGTCGCTGGTCGCCGCCGGACTGCCGCTGATCACCGCCATCGTCGGAATCGGCGTCACGAGCCTGACCATCACCACTGCATCGGGCTTCGCGGAACTGACGCAGTTCACGCCCATCCTGGCCATCATGATCGGCCTCGCCGTCGCCATCGACTACTCCCTCTTCATCGTCGCCCGCTTCCGCAACGAGCTCAGCGAGACCGACGACCGAGAAGAAGCCGCCGCACGCGCTGTCGGTACCGCGGGCAGCGCCGTCGTCTTCGCCGGAACCACGGTGCTCATCGCCCTGGTCGCGCTTCGCGTCGTCGGCATCCCGTTCCTTTCGCAGATGGGTCTCGCCGCAGGCTTCGGCGTGTTCGTCGCCGTCCTCGTCGCCTTGACGATGCTCCCCGCCGTGCTCGGTCTGTTCGGCAAGAAGGCCTTCGCCGGCAAGATCCGCACCGTCCCGGACCCGGAGCACGACGACAAGCCGACCAACGGCCTGCGGTGGGTGCGCATGGTGATCAAGCGTCCCGCACTGGTCCTCATCGTCGGCGTCGTGATCCTCGGTGTCATCGCCGGTCCCATGACGTCGCTGCGACTGGCGCTTCCGTCGGTGGCCACCGCCGAACCGGGTACCCCCGCTCGTGAGGCGTACGACCTGGTCGACCAGGGCTTCGGCCCGGGCCGCAACGGACAGCTGCTGATGGTCGTGGACGCGAGCAACGTCCCCGAGGCCGATCGGACGGCGGCCTTCCAGGCCGTCGTCGACAAGGCTGCGGCGGAACCCGACGTGACCAACGCACAGCAGGCCGGGCTCAACCCGGCGGGCGACACCGCCCTGGTGTCGGTGACTCCCAAGAGCTCACCGATCAGCGAGGACACGCAGAACCTGGTGACCGCGCTGCGCGACGCCCAGGGTGGTCTGGAATCCGAGTACGGCGTCACCTACGGCGTCACAGGCCAGACCGCGCTCGAGATCGACGTGTCGGATCGGCTCCAGAAGGCCCTGATCCCGTACCTCGCAGTCGTCGTCGGACTGGCATTTCTGCTGCTCATGGTCGTGTTCCGGTCGATCCTGGTGCCGCTGACGGCGACACTGGGCTTCCTGCTCAGCGTGCTCGCCACCTTCGGGGCCACCGTCTTCATCTTCCAGGAAGGCGGACTGGGACTGATCTCCAACCCGCAGCCCATCGTCAGCTTCATGCCGATCTTCCTGATCGGTGTGGTCTTCGGACTCGCGATGGACTACCAGGTCTTCCTGGTGTCCCGGATGCGGGAGGCGTACGTCCACGGAGCGAATGCGAGCGACGCCATCGTCACGGGCTTCAAGTACGGAGCCCGCGTCGTGGCGGCCGCGGCGGTCATCATGATCTCGGTGTTCGCAGCGTTCATGCTGGAGCCGGACTCGTTCATCAAGTCCATCGGCTTCGCTCTCGCGGCCGCCGTGTTCTTCGACGCCTTCATCGTCCGCATGATCCTGATCCCCGCGGTCATGGCGCTGCTCGGCGACAAGGCCTGGTACCTGCCGAAGTGGCTGGACAAGATTCTGCCGAACGTGGACATCGAGGGCGAGAAGCTCACGAGGCCGACCGACGAGCGGGTACCGGCGAATACGCTGTGATCCGATGACCTGCACCCACCACGACCCGTCCGCCCTGAAGGAAGGAAGCACGACGTGTTGATCTCACTTCTCCGTCGTTACCTGGCCCCGTACCGGGGACCGCTGACGGGCGTGGTGGTGCTGCAGTTCGTGGCCACCGTGGCCTCGCTGTACCTGCCCAGTCTGAACGCCGACATCATCGACAACGGCGTGACGACGGGCGACACCGGCTACATCCTGTCCACCGGCACGATCATGCTTCTGGTGTCGGCCGTGCAGATCGCCTGCTCGATCGGTGGCGTCTACTTCGGAGCGCGAGCGGCCATGGCGGCCGGACGCGACATCCGCGGAGCGCTGCTCGACCGGGTGGGTACGTTCTCCGCCCGTGAGGTCGGGACCTTCGGCGCACCGTCATTGATCACCCGCAACACCAACGACGTGCAGCAGGTCCAGATGGTGGTCCTGATGGGCTGCACCATTCTGGTGATGGCACCCATCATGTGCGTCGGCGGCATCGTCATGGCGCTGCGCGAGGACTTCGGACTGTCCTGGCTGCTGGGTATCGCCGTCCCGTTGCTTGCCGTCAGCATGGGCTTCGTCGTCGTCCGGATGGTGCCGGCGTTCAAGGTGATGCAGACCCGCATCGATACCGTGAACCGTGTTCTGCGCGAGCAGATCACCGGTATCCGAGTGGTCCGCGCCTTCGTCCGCGAGCCCTACGAAGTCGAGCGTTTCGACGACGCGAACACCGCCCTCACCGCGACCGCGCTGCAGGTCGGTCGTCTGATGGCTCTGATGTTCCCCGTCGTCATGTTGATCAGCAACGTCACCAGCGCGGCCGTGATCTGGTTCGGTGGCCACGCCGTCGACGAGGGTCGCATGCAGATCGGTTCTCTGACTGCGCTTCTCAGTTACATCATGCAGATCCTGATGTCGGTGATCATGGCGTCGTTCATCGCGATGATGATTCCGCGCGCCAGCGTCTGCGCCGAACGGATCATGGAGGTGCTGGGCACCGACTCCTCCGTCGTCCCCGCGGCGAAGCCGATCGGCTTCGCGTCGGCACCGTCGACCGTCGAGTTCGACGGAGCCGGCTTCGCGTACCCCGCCGCCGACTACCCGGTGCTCTGCGATGTGTCGTTCCGCGCCGACGCCGGAACCACCACCGCCGTCATCGGCAGTACCGGCTCGGGCAAGACGACCCTGGTCAATCTCGTACCCCGACTCATCGATACGACGGACGGAACGGTACGTGTGGGCGGAACCGATGTGCGAGAACTGGATCCGGAAGTCCTCCGAGCGGAGATCGGCCTGATCCCGCAGCGGCCGTTCCTGTTCTCCGGCACCATCGCCTCGAACCTCCGATACGGCAAGGAGGACGCCACGGAGGCCGAGATGTGGGAGGCGCTCGAGATCGCGCAGGCCGCCGACTTCGTCCGCGACATGCCCGAGGGACTCGAGACCCCGGTCGCCCAGGGTGGCACCACCGTCTCCGGCGGGCAGCGTCAGAGGCTCGCCATCGCCCGCGCGATCATCCGCCGTCCGAGCATCTACGTCTTCGACGACGCGTTCTCGGCGTTGGATCTGACGACCGATGCGAATCTCCGGGAGGCGTTGCGCCCCATCACCCGCGATGCCTGCGTGATCGTCGTCGCACAGCGCGTGTCCACCATCCGTGATGCCGACCGCATCGTCGTCCTCGACGACGGAAGGATGGTCGGACTCGGCACTCACGACGAGTTGCTCGAGACATGTCCGACCTACGCGGAGATAGTCGACTCGCAGCGCACCGCAGCAGGTGTCTCGTGACGCGGCCCGGAGGACCTCCCGGTCCCGGAGCTCCCGGCACGAAGGCGATGACGTTCGGCCCCTCCGTCAAGCGTCTTCTGCGACGGCTCGTCCCGCAGCGGATGCTGCTCTCGATCGTTCTCGTGTTCGCCATCGCCAGCGTCGTCCTCACCGTGCTGGCCCCGAACATCCTGGGCAGGGCCACCAACCTGATCTTCGACGGCATCGTCGGCCGGTCGTTGGATCCCTCGCTGACCAAGGACCAGGTCGTCGACGGCCTCCGCGCCGCCGGTGACGGCACCCGCGCCGACATGGTGTCGAGCATGGACGTGGTGCCCGGGCGCGGTGTCGACTTCGACGCCGTCGGATCCGTGCTCATGATCGTGCTGGCGCTCTACCTCGGTTCCGCCCTGCTGTCGTGGATCCAGGGTTACATCCTGAACATCGCGCTGCAGCGTGTGATCAAGAGACTGCGCACCGACGTCGAAACCAAGATCCATCGGTTGCCGTTGCGCTACTTCGACTCGCACAAGCGCGGCGACGTGCTCTCCCGCGTCACGAACGACATCGACAACGTCTCGCAAAGTCTCCAGCAGACGCTGAGCCAGTTGATCGTCTCGGTGCTCACCGTCCTCGGGATCCTGGGGATGATGCTGTGGATTTCGCCCCTGCTCGCGCTCGTCGCCATCCTCACCGTGCCGCTGTCGATCGTGGTGACGACGGTGATCGCGAAGCGGTCGCAGCCGCACTTCATCGCGCAGTGGAAGCAGACAGGGTCGCTCAACGCGCAGGTCGAGGAGGCGTACACCGGCCACGAGCTGGTCAAGGCCTACGGTCGCCAGCGCGAGACCGCTCGCGTGTTCCACGAGAGCAACGAGGAGCTCTACCAGGCGAGCTTCCGCGCGCAGTTCATCTCCGGAATCGTCATGCCCGCCATCATGTTCCTGGGCAACCTCAACTACGTGGCCATCGCCGTCGTCGGCGGGTTGCGCGTCGCGTCGGGAACGCTGAGTCTCGGTGAGGTGCAGGCGTTCATCCAGTACTCGCGCCAGTTCACGCAGCCGCTGACGCAGATCGGTTCGATGGTCAACCTGCTGCAGTCCGGTGTCGCCTCGGCCGAGCGGATCTTCGAGATCCTCGACGCGGAGGAAGAGGGTGCCGACCCGATCGAGCCGGTCGAGCCCACCACGCGCAGCGGGCGCGTCGAGTTCGCCGACGTCTCGTTCCGCTACGAACCCGAGCGTCCGCTCATCGACGGGTTGTCGTTCGTGGCCGAGCCCGGTCAGATGGTGGCGATCGTCGGTCCCACCGGCGCGGGTAAAACAACCCTGGTGAACCTCGTAATGCGGTTCTACGACATCGATTCCGGGTCCATCACCCTCGACGGCGTCGATACCCGGGACATGACGCGGGCGACTCTGCGATCGCGGACCGGCATGGTCCTGCAGGACACCTGGCTGTTCGGCGGCACCATTCGCGACAACATCGCGTACGGCAACTCCGACGCCACCGAGGAGTCGATCATGGAGGCCGCGCAGGTCAGCTACGTCGACCGCTTCGTCCACTCGCTTCCGAACGGCTACGACACCGTGATCGACGAGGAAGGCAGCAACGTCAGCGCCGGTGAGAAGCAGCTCATCACCATCGCTCGCGCATTCCTGGCTGATCCGGCCGTGCTGATCCTCGACGAGGCCACCAGCTCCGTCGACACCCGCACCGAGTTGTTGGTGCAGAAGGCGACTGCCGCGTTGCGCAGCGATCGCACGAGTTTCGTTATCGCACACCGACTCTCGACCATCCGCGACGCCGATCTCATTCTCGTGATGGAGAACGGATCCATCGTGGAGAAGGGCACGCACGACGAGCTCATCGCGGCGCGCGGTGCCTACCACCGGCTCAGTGCGTCCGGCCTGCAGGAGCAGCAGCTGGCGTCTGGTTCGATGGGAGCGTGAGTCAGCCCCGCGAGAACTTCTTCACCGTCGAGGACCGGATCGAGGACCACCTCGGTCGCACCGGCACCTTGCGGACCCCGCACGGCGAGATCCAGACCCCGGCGTTCATCGCCGTCGGAACCAAGGCGACCGTCAAGGCGGTTTTGCCCGAATCGATGAAAGAGCTGGGGGTACAGGCAGTTCTGGCCAATGCCTATCACCTGTACCTGCAGCCGGGCTCGGACATAGTCGACGACGCGGGCGGTCTCGGGAAGTTCATGAACTGGGACGGCCCGACGTTCACCGACAGCGGCGGGTTCCAGGTCATGTCGCTGGGCGTGGGATTCAAGAAGGTCATCTCGATGGACGCGAGCCGCGTCCAGTCCGACGACGTCATTGCCGAGGGCAAGGAGCGTCTCGCCCACGTCGACGACGACGGCGTCACGTTCAAGTCCCACCTCGACGGATCGCGGCACCGCTTCACCCCCGAGGTGTCGATGCAGATCCAGCACCAGCTCGGCGCGGACATCATGTTCGCCTTCGACGAGCTGACGACGCTGATGAACACCCGTGCGTATCAGGAACAGTCGCTCGACCGGACCCAGGCGTGGGCGGTCCGCTGCATCGCCGAACACGAGCGGCTGACGGCGGAACGCGTCGGCAAGCCGTACCAGGCGCTGTTCGGTGTGGTGCAGGGTGCGCAGTACGAGGATCTTCGTCGGAAAGCGGCACATGATCTCGAGACCATCGTGGGTGAGACCGGGCGCGGATTCGACGGCTACGGCATCGGCGGCGCATTGGAGAAGCAGAACCTCGGCACCATCGTCCGATGGGTGAACGAGGAACTGCCCGAACACAAACCGCGCCACATGCTCGGCATCAGCGAGCCGGACGACTTCTTCGTCGCCATCGAGAACGGCGCCGACACCTTCGACTGCGTGAACCCGTCACGAGTGGCGCGGAACGCGGCGATCTACACCCCGGACGGCAGATTCAACATCAACACCGCGCGTTTCCGACGCGACTTCACCCCGATCGACGACGAGTGCGATTGCTACACCTGCGCGCACTACACACGCGCCTACATGCATCACCTGTTCAAGGCGAAGGAGATGCTGGCCTCGACCTTGGCGACGATCCACAACGAGCGTTTCACGGTGAAACTGGTCGACGACATCCGCGCATCCATCCGCGACGGGCGGTTCCAGGAGTTCAAGAAGGACACGTTGGCGCGCTTCTATTCCTGACCAAAACTCCCCGCGAGTACGTCCATAGTGTCGTGATGTCGTGCTCGGCAGCGACAGTATCGACGTACTCGCGGGGCGGGGGTGGGGTCAGTCCGGGGAGTAGGTCGGCTCGCGCTTCTTGATGTACGCGATCACGGCGTAGGTGATGGGGAGGACCAGCACCTCGACGAGGGTCTTCCACAGGAAGCCGACGATGACGTAGTTGACGAAGTCGGAGCCCGTCGTGATGCCGATGACGCCGGCTGCGATGCTGCAGAAGATCAGTGTGTCGAAGAATTCGCCGACGACGGTCGACCCGATGAGCCGGGCCCACAGGTGCTTCTCCTTCGTGCGTTCCTTGATCTTCACCAGCACGATGGAATTCAGCAGCTGTCCGACGGTGTACCCGGCGAGTCCGGCCAGGACCAGACGGGGGACGACGCCGACGACGGTCTCGAGTGCTGCCTGGTTCTCGTAGAACGAGGCTGCGGGGAGTTCGATCGCGATCCAGAAGCACACCGAGGTGAGCAGGAGCGATCCGAAGCCAAGGTAGATGGCGCGGCGCGTCGCCTTGAGGCCGTATACCTCGCTGAGGACGTCGCCGAGGATGTAGGCGAGGGGGAAGAGGAAGAAGGCGCCGTCGGTGTTGATCGGCAGAACTTGGAAGGGCCCGAGCGAGACGTCGGACGAGGCGAAGAAGGCGACACCCTTGCTGGCGGCCACGTTCGAGATCAGCAGAACCGCCACGAAAAGAGCGACGATGGCGGGGTAGAAGCCCCGGCTGATGTGGGCGAACGAGGCCTGTCCAGACGGAGTGTCGCCGTCGGTGGCAGTGGAGTTGGTTGCAGTCACCGGTCGATCCAAGCACCGAGACGACGACGGGCGCGAATCCCGCGAGGGATCCGCGCCCGAGGCGCCGCGAACGGTGTTACTTCTTGACGACCTGGGTGCCGCCGGCGAACTGATCGTGCTTGCCCTGCTTGCTGGGGCTCGAGTTGATCGTCACGGCGATGACGATCACCGCGATGAACGCGAGCAGGCCGCCGAGGAACGGGATGACGTTCAGCAGCGTGAAGGCGTTGCGGATCGCGGACTGCTGCAGGCTCGGACGTGCCGCACCGGCGGGTCCGTGAACCTGGAGCCCGAGGATCTTCTTGCCCAGCGTCGCTCCCTGGCTGACCTCGAGGCCGACGAAGTAGGCGAACGTCAGAACACCGGAGAACAGGCCGGTGACGAGGATGTTGTCGGTGGCCCCGAAGATGGCCGCCAGGATCAACGCGACGATTCCGACGATGATCCCGTCGATGATGCGGGCACCGAGACGGATGCCGAGGCTACCGGGCCGGCCGCCGGCAGGCTGTCCGCCGAACCCGCTGTTGTCGAACTGGGGAGGCGTCGGGTAGCCGCCCTGCTGGGGGTAACCGCCCTGCTGCGGGTAGCCACCCTGCTGCGGCGGCGGCGGGTACGAGCCCTGCTGAGGCGGAGTGAATCCACCCTGCTGCGGCGGCGGGTAGTTGCCCTGCTGGGGCGGCGGGTACGAACCCTGGCTGGGCGGTGGGTAGCCACCGGGGTTCTGCGGGTCCTTGTTCGGGTCGAAACCGCCTGTGGTCATGGTGTCCTTCTCGTACGAGGGGATGAGACGTGCGGAACTGTCGCGGCCACCCTACGTCCGAAATGCCCCCGACGGTGTGCCATGTCCTGTTGCGAAGCGGTACCGATCAGGGAAACGCCACGAACCACGGATCTCGCGGAAGCAGTGCCGGAGTCCATCGACCTGCGATGTCGTCGAGACTGCGACATCCCGGCGTTCCGATCGACGCCGCGATCATCTCGACGACGTCCTGCACGGATTCGCCGGCGTCCAGGCGGTCTCGCAACGTCACTGCGCCGTCCCTCTTCGCGAGCCGCGCACCCGTGGGCCCCAGGGCGAGCGGGACATGCACGTACGTCGGTTCGGGGATGTCGAGCAGGCCGGCCAGATACGCCTGGCGGGGAGCCGACGCGAGAAGGTCGTCGCCGCGGACGACCTGGTCCACACCCTGGAAGCCGTCGTCGACGACCACGGCAAGGTTGTAGGCGGGCACTCCGTCGGTGCGTTGCAGGACGAAGTCGTCGACGACTCCGGTGTACTCGCCTGCCAGTGCGTCGTGGACCGTGTACGTGTCGACGTCGGCTCTCAACCGCAGCGCAGCGCGTCGACCCTCGGCTCTGCGCTGCGCGCGTTCGGTGTCGGACAGATGACGGCACGTTCCCGGGTAGGCGCCCTGTGGAGCATGAGGCGCCGACGCAGCCTGCTGGATCTCCCGCCGAGTGCAGAAGCACTCGTACACCCGACCGTCCGCGCGCAGAGACTCGATGGCCGCCACATAGGAATCTCGTCGATCCGATTGATGCAGCACGGGGCCGTCGAAGTCCACGGCCAGTGCGGCCAGATCGGCAAGTTGGCGCGCTTCCGAACCCTCCCGGACACGGTCCAGATCCTCGACGCGCAGGACGAACGATCGGTCCGTCCTGCGGGCGAAGAGCCAGGCCAGGACAGCGGTCCTGAGGTTGCCGAGGTGGAGATCGCCGGACGGGCTCGGCGCGTATCGGCCGGCTCCCGTCATTCCGCCCGTCCGAGCAGTTCGGCACTGCGCGCCGTGACCAATGCCCTCATCGCGTCGACGACGACCCCGACCTCGGGCCGACGCAGTGTCTCGCTCCGAGCGACCAGCCAGTACGCCAATGTCACCGTGACCTCTGAGTGCAGCACTCGGACCAGGTCGTCGTGGCGGTCGGCCATGAAGCACGGGAGCAGGCCGATGCCCGCCCCGGCACGGGTGGCCTCGACATGGACGAACACGTTGGTCGAGCTGACCGAACTGCGCATGACGGGAACGTCGGAGGAGTCGGCGTCGCCTCCGACGGATCGCGCCAGGTCGAGATCGTCGACACGCAGCATCGATTCCACGAAGTAGACCAACGGATGCCCGGAGAGGTCGGCTCGGGTGGCGACGTCGCCGTGGCTGTCCAGGTACTCGCGGGTGGCGTAGAGACCGAGGCAGTAGTCGCCGAGATGCAGGGCCTCGGCGCGGTGGACGTGCGGTGTCCCGACGACGATTTCGATGTCCATTCCCGACCGTTGTTGCGACGCTCGACGAGTGGCGGCGACCAGTTCGACAGCGATGTCCGGGTGGCGTTCCTGCACATGGACCGCGGCGGGAGCGGCGATGTACGCGCTGAAGCCGTCGGTGGCCGAGATCCTCACGACACCTCTCAGCGACGCCCCGGCGGGGTCCACCAACCCCCGGACGACTCCGTCCACTGTCTCTGCCGCCCGCACGGCACCCCGGCCGAGGTCGGTCAGTTCCCACCCGCCCGACGTCTTGACCAGCACTCGGCCACCGAGCGACTTTTCCAACGACGCGATGCGGCGCGACACGGTGGTGTGGTTGACGCCCAGACTGTCCGCCGCCGCGGTGAAGCGTCCGCTGCGTCCCACGGCGAGGAGCACCAGGAGATCGTCGGCACTGGGCAGAGACGGCCGACCGTGGGGTGCGGAACTGCCGATCGGGGTCATGTGTGCATCTTTGCAGTCTCGTACTGCGTTCGCGGCCATTGTGATCTCCGGTGATCTGCGTCGATACTGAACCCAGCGTGTGCCGTGGATCACTGTCCCGGTGCCGGAGACTCAGCAAGGAGAATGTCATGTCGGTTGTCGACAGAGTGGACCGCGAGGAGGAACCGTCGGGTCTGCGGAAGGTGGTCGCCGCATCCATGGCGGGCACCGTGGTCGAGTGGTACGAGTTCTTCCTCTACGGCACGGCGGCGACGCTCGTGTTCAGCAAGATCATGTTCGCGGAGGGAACCAGCGAACTCGACGCCATCCTGGCCGCGTTCGTCACCTACGCGGTGGGATTCGTCGCGAGACCGCTGGGCGGCATCGTCTTCGGTCACTTCGGTGACAAGTACGGACGCAAGAAGCTGCTCCAGTTTTCCCTGGTGCTCGTCGGTGCCGCGACGTTCCTCATGGGATGTCTGCCGACGTTCAACCAGATCGGCTACTGGGCGCCGGCGCTGCTGGTGCTGCTGCGCTTCATCCAGGGCTTCGCCGTCGGCGGAGAGTGGGGTGGCGCGGTACTTCTGGTCGCCGAGCACAGCCCGAACAAGAGCCGCGGTTTCTGGGCGAGCTGGCCGCAGGCCGGTGTTCCCGGTGGAAACCTGCTGGCCACCGTGGTGTTGCTGGTTCTGACCACGACACTGTCCGACGAGGCGTTCCTCAGCTGGGGCTGGCGTGTCGCGTTCTGGCTGTCCGCCGTCATCGTCTTCGTCGGCTACTACGTCCGCACCAAGGTCACCGACGCCCCGATCTTCGTCGAGGCCCAGAAGCAGGCAGAGGTCATCAAGGCCGCGTCGTACGGCGTCTTCGAGGTGGTCAAGCGGTACCCGCGTGGCGTGTTCACCGCGATGGGCCTGCGCTTCGGTGAGAACGTCATGTACTACCTGGTGGTCACCTTCTCCATCACCTACCTCAAGGTCGAGGTGGGAACGGACACCAGCACCATCCTGTGGTGGATGCTCGTCGCGCACGCCGTCCACTTCGCGGTGATCCCGCTGGTCGGTCGACTGGCCGACACCGTGGGCCGCCGTCCGGTGTACATGGTCGGTGCGATCACCGCCGGGACGTGGGGGTTCTTCGCGTTTCCGATGATGAACAGCGGCCACAACGTCGTGATCATGCTGGCGATCATCATCGGCCTGGTCTTCCACGCCTTCATGTACGCGACGCAGCCGGCGATCATGTCCGAGATGTTCCCCACGCGTATGCGGTATTCGGGTGTGTCACTGGGATACCAGGTGACGTCGATCGTCGCGGGTTCGCTGGCGCCGATCATCGCGGTCAAGCTGCTCGACGTGTACGGCTCGTCCGTGCCCATCGCCTGGTACCTCGCGGGCGCCACCCTGATCACCCTCATCGCCGTGGTCGTGGCGCGGGAGACCAAGGGCATCGCGCTCGAGAGCATCGACATCGCCGACGCGAAGAACCTGGCCACCGAGGCGGAACTCGCGAAGGTCGGTCTCGCCAAGTAGGTCTGTACAACGCGAGAACGCCCTCTCCCGGATCGGGAGAGGGCGTTCTTCGTCGTGATCAGGCTTTCGCGACCAGTCTCGGCCGCGGGGTCTGCGCCTCGCAGTCGCTCATGAACTCTGCGAACACTCGCTCGAAGCGGTCCGGGTTGTCCAGGTGCGGGAAATGCCCCGCGCGCTCGAAGATCTCGACCCGTCCCTGCGGTAGCTCGGCCCGCGCGTTCTCGGTGTGGGAGTTGGGGATGATGCTGTCGCGCGCACCCCAGATGAGCATCGCCTGGATGTTGGGGAAATTGGCGAAGTGCGGAGTGGCATTGATGGTCTGGCCTCGGAAGCTGATCACCGAGCGCGCCGTCGCCAGGAATGCGCGTCGGGTTCCGGCGTCCTGCACCGACCCGAAACTGCGCCACGCCTCGGTCGAACTGGCGCTCATCAGCGGCAGTCCGAGCTTGTCCAGACCGTCGATCGCCAGGTCGGTCAGTCCGCGAACCGTGCGGTTGGCCATCAGCGGGAGCACCAACTCGCTACCGGGGAGAGTCGCGGCGCGGAGCAGCGGGCTCACCTCGGGGCCGAGGCCACCGCTCGCGATGAGCACCATGCGCTCGACCAGTTCGGGGAACAGGTAGAGGGTCTGCATCGCGATGCCGCCGCCGAGAGAGTGGCCGACGAACGTCGCGGACGAGATGTCGAGGCTGTGCAGCAGGTCGCGGACGCTGGCCGCGTGGGCGCTGATGGAGTAGTCACCGGCCGGCTTGTCGGACTCACCGTGACCCAGCAGGTCCGGGACGATCACGCGGTATCGACGCGACAGCATGTCGACCTGGGGTTCCCAGTTGTGGTGGGAACCCAGCAGGCCGTGGATCAGGATGACCGTCGGGCCGTCTCCGATGTCCAGGTATTTCATGTCGTTGCCGTGCAGACTGAATGTCTGCATGTCCGGCTGTGCGGTATCGAGTGCCGCCATGGGAGATCCCTCCGTAGTACAACTCTTCCGAGTGTGCACTGCATCCGGCGCGGATGCGCCATTCCGGAGCCATGTGATGCCAGACATTACGTGTGGACGGGCGGTGTTCGTCACAAGACGTTTGTCCGGCGAACGACGTGTTCAGTGCGTCAGATAGACCTTCACGGCTACCACCACGGCGGCGACGACAGCGGTCCCGATACCCGCCAGGACCAGGCGGAACGACGGACTCCGCCCCCGCAGACGCTCGGCGACCACGGGTATCGAGGCGATGCGCAGAGTCACCAACGCCCCGGCGGCGGCCTGTGCGAGGGCGCCGGGCAGCACATCGAGCCAGGCAAGGGCCAGAAGGAAGGACGGCGCGACACCGGACGACGCGATCGGCACCGTGTCGCGCAACTCCGCGCGCATGTCCACCGAGTCGTCGTCGACAGTGCCCGCCGCCACGGCGTCCGCGAAGACGTGGGCGAGGAACGTCGTGACCGTCGTCCCGAGCACCAACAACGCCGCCGAGCCGTTTGCGATGGACCCCGGGCTCGCCGCGACCACGACGGTCATCACCAGAATGTTGCCGTAGACATAGGCGGACAATCGTGCGGACGCGCGGTGTCGGGGGAGCAGCCCACCCTTCCGCGTCGTCACGCGGTGATAGGCGGAGCTGACGAATCCGGGTGCGCGCATGGTCGAAGAGTGCCAGGTCGAGAGGAGACGTACGTGGTCGAGTTGGTTCGCGGCGTGAGTTGGCCACGGGACGAGCCGCTGCTGGGACTCACCGACGCCTCGACGGGCCGGATGACCACGATGCCCGTCACCGGGGCCTCGCTGCGGTACCGGGCGGTCGACGCCCCCGGCGTGCTGTGGTGCATCGGACGCCGCGGTGATGCGGGTCCCGTGGCGTGCCCGAACTCGGCGCGGGCGACTTCCGGGGTGCACTGCGAGGCGTGCGTCGCGGCGGACCCCTTCCGGTTCGTCCACATCGTGCACCGGCAGGACTTCCTGTCGAAGGGACTGGAAAGCGTTGTGATGCAGCCGCACTGGTTGTACGTCGCAACGTTCGCCGACGGGACCGACAAGGTGGGGACCGCCGCCGACCCCCGAAAATGGGGGCGTCTGACCGAGCAGGGAGCTGTCGTCGGACGGTACGTCGCGCGAGCCGTCGACGGTCGGGTGGTGCGACATCTCGAGGACGCGATGACCGACACGGCGGGGCTCCGGCAAGCGGTCCGCGCGTCCGCCAAGGCTGCAGGCCTCACCCGTCCCGTCGACTTGTCGCGCCTCGATCGTGCGAACGCCGATGCGGCCGCGGCGGCGCGCGAGGTGCTGGCGGATCTCGGATCGGACTTCTCCGACGACGACTTCCGCATCGTCGACGAGCAGTGGCAGGCTCCCGCACGGGACGAAGTTTTCGACGGGCGACGGACCGCGTATCCGCTCGACACCGCCGTCGGCACGCATGGAATGACAGTGCGGTGGTGCGTCGGCTCCGCCGTCGGGTCCACGGTGTCCGAAGACCCGGACTCGCTCTACGTGGCCGACCTGTCGAGACTGCGCGGGCGGCGCATCGAGAGGGGCGACTTCGAGACGGCGCTCCCCGCGATGCAGGAAGCGCTGTTCTGAGTTTGTCGGTGCACGCCGTGTGGCATCCGGCAGTCATGCCGACCTACCGAGTGCGTGACACCAGCAACGACACCGTCCTGGCCAAAGCCGACCACGAGGACATCTCCACCGCCGAGGCCTGGGCCGCCGGCGTCGTGGAGGGGCTCGACCCGGCTCCGGTGACCTGGGTGTTGGACAGAGAGTGAGAACGAAGAAGACCCCCGTGCAGTGCACGGGGGTCTTTCTCTGCGGAGGATAGGGGATTTGAACCCCTGAGGGCGTTAACCCAACCCGCGTTCCAGGCGAGCGCCATAGGCCACTAGGCGAATCCTCCGTCGGCTACCTTACCGGCGACACCCCCTCGGAGACGAATCGGGTCGGTTCGGTGGTGCGCGGGGGATGTGGCTAGACTCGTCCACGGATCCCGCGCGGCGCGCATCCTGTGAACTCCCCCAGGGCCGGAAGGCAGCAAGGGTCAACGGGCTCTGCCGGGTGCGCGGGGTCCCCTTAACTTCCCGCCACGCGCAGTCGCCTCGAAAGGCCCTCCTCGCCATGACCGGCCAAGCTCAACTCGGACTGATGAATCCCGACGAGCTGGCTACGGAGCACGAGAAGCACAAGACCGAATACGACGCCCTGAAGGGCCGCGGACTGTCGCTGGACCTCACTCGCGGAAAGCCTTCTCCCGAGCAACTCGACCTCGCTGCCGGACTACTGACGTTGCCCGGTGAGGACTACCGCGACGGCAAGGGCACCGACTGCCGCAACTACGGCGGACTCCAGGGCCTTCCCGAGTTGCGCGCCATCTTCGGTGAGCTCCTGAACATCCCCGCCGCGAACCTGGTGGCCGGCAACAACGCGAGCCTCGAGATCATGCACGACCTGGTGGTGTGGGGAATGCTCCACGGCACCGTCGACTCCGTGCGTCCCTGGGCCGCCGAACCCGTCGTCCGCTTCCTCTGCCCCAGCCCCGGATACGACCGGCACTTCGCCATCACCGAGAGCTTCGGCATCGAGATGATCCCGGTGACAATGAACGAGGACGGCCCCGACGTCGCCGAGGTCGAGCGGCTGGTCTCGGGCGATCCGCAGATCAAGGGCATGTGGTGCGTGCCGAACTACGCGAACCCCACCGGCGCCGTCTACTCGGAAGAGGTGGTGCGCGCCCTGGCCACGATGCCCACCGCGGCCGCCGACTACCGCCTGTTCTGGGACAACGCCTACGCCGTGCACCCCATCAGCGAGCAGTTCCCACCGTCGTACGACGTCCTCGGGCTCGCAGCGGACGCGGGCCACGCCAACCGGCCGTACGTGTTCGCGTCGACGTCCAAGGTCACCTTCGCGGGTGCAGGAGTCAGCTTCCTCGGAGCGTCCACCGCGAACCTCGACTGGTACCTGGGTCACTACGGCAAGAAGAGCATCGGCCCCGACAAGCTCAACCAGCTTCGCCACCTGCGCTTCTTCGGCGACGCCGACGGAGTGCGGTCGCACATGGCCAAGCACCGCGAGATCCTTGCGCCGAAGTTCGCGATGGTCCAGGAAATCCTCGACGACAGGCTCGGTGCCTCGAAGGTCGCATCGTGGACCGAGCCCGACGGCGGTTACTTCGTCAGCCTGGACGTGCTCGACGGCACCGCTGCCCGCACCATCTCGCTGGCCAAGGACGCGGGCATCGCGCTGACGGGCGCCGGCTCCGCCTTCCCGTATAAGCGGGACCCGAACGACCGCAACATCCGCCTGGCCCCCAGCTTCCCGTCGACGGACGAGCTGGCCGCGGCGATGGACGGCGTCGCGACCTGTGTTCTGCTCGCTGCGACCGAGAAGCTGTTGGGTTCGTAGTAGCTCCTCCACTTCCCGCACGGTGCTCCTGTTGTAGCCGGAGCAGGTTGCCGAAACCGAAGCGGGTTCCGATGCCTCGGTCGCCTGTGGATGAGGTCGGCTGCACGTGCTCCGTGTTCTGCATCCTGCTCTGGTTGTAGCCGGAGCACCTTGCTGAAACCGGAGCAAGCAGCCGCCCTGTGGATAGAAGAATTCACTGGTCGACGAGGTCGTTCACGATGAGCGAATGGCCGACGACCCACTCATCACCCGACGCGAGCTGGTGCACCGCGGTGTCAGCGATTCCGAGATCCGCCGTGCACTCCGGTCCGGTTCGATCTCCTCCGTGCGCCGCGGGTGCTTCGTCGGTTCCGGCGTCATGGCGGACGTGTCCCCGGAAGCACGCCACCTCCTCTGCGCCAGGGCCGTTCTGTCGGCAGGCGGATCCGACCTCGTACTCAGCCATGAGTCCGCCGCACTGCACTGGGGGTTGCCGCTGATCGGCGGACCACCGCACAAAGTGCATGTCACTGCGACGAGTGGACGACGCGGACGTGTCGACGCGGACAGATATCTCCACAGCCATTCCCTCAGCCCGGTCGACCTGACCACGCACGACCTGATTTGTGTGACGACGCTTGCGCGAACCGTCGTCGACCTCGCCTGCTCGCTGTCGTTCGAGGCTGCGGTGTGTGCGGGGGACGCCGCGTCGGCTGAGGACGCCGACCTGCGGGAGGCTTTACAGCGATGTGGCCGACGCGCAGGTATCGCCCGAGCGCGACGTGTGGCCGACTTCGTCGATCGTGCGAGTGAATCGGTCGGTGAGTCGCGGAGCCGGGTCTACTTCGACCGACACGGGCTTCCCCGTCCTCGGCTGCAGACCGAGATCGTGGTCGACGGACGCGTGTATCGACCCGACTTTCTGTGGGACACCGTGATCGGCGAGTTCGACGGGATGGTGAAGTACACCGGTGGAGGTGAGGCGACCGAGAGCGTGATGGTCGCCGAGAAGCTGCGGGAGGACGCTCTGCGCGCCGCCGGGTGGCGAGTCGTGCGCTGGACCTGGAAGGACCTCGCCGACGATCGGTTGGCGCAGCGCATCCGTGCTGCGCTGTCCGCGTGAAAGAATGACGCCATGGCAACGACGCTGCACCTGGTGGGAGACCCCGACGCCGACGCACTGCTCTCTTCCGAGCCCCTGGCGCTCCTGATCGGGATGCTGCTCGATCAGCAGGTGCCGATGGAATCCGCGTTCGCCGGGCCGAAGAAGCTGGTGGATCGCATCGGGTCGCTCGACGTGCGCGCGATCGCCGAGATGCCGGAGGACGACTTCCTCGCCATCTGCTCCACCCCGCCCGCGGTGCATCGTTACCCGGGATCGATGGGTAAGCGGATCCAGTCGATGTGCTCGTTCATCGTGGATACCTGGGACGGCCGTGCCGACGCCATCTGGACGGAGGGCGATCCGGACGGCAAGGAAGTGCTGAAGCGACTGAAGGCGCTGCCCGGGTACGGCGATCAGAAGGCCAGGATCTTCCTCGCGCTGCTGGGCAAGCAGATGGGTGTGGAGCCGACGGGCTGGCGCGACGCCGCGGGTTCCTACGGCGACGACGGGTCGCGCCGGTCGATTGCCGACGTGGTCGACGCCCGCTCACTGGGTGAGGTCCGCGAGTTCAAGAAGGCCGCCAAGAAGGCGGCGAAGGAGAGCAAGGGGTCGTAGGTTCCCGCCGACCGATCTGTCGGTCGGCGTCGGTACTCTTTCTCGCGTGGCCCTGTACCGGAAATACCGTCCAGCGACGTTCGCGGAAGTGGTCGGGCAGGAGCATGTCACCGAGCCGCTGTCCGTCGCACTCGACTCGAAGCGCATCAATCACGCCTACCTGTTCTCCGGTCCTCGCGGCTGCGGTAAGACGTCCTCCGCGCGCATCCTGGCGCGCTCGCTCAACTGTGTGGAAGGTCCGACGTCGACTCCGTGCGGCGTCTGCGGGTCGTGTGTGGCGCTGGCTCCCGGTGGCCCCGGCAACCTCGATGTGATCGAGCTCGATGCTGCGAGCCACGGCGGCGTCGACGACACCCGTGAACTGCGTGATCGGGCCTTCTACGCCCCGGCCGAGTCCCGCTACCGCGTCTTCATCGTGGACGAGGCGCACATGGTCACCACGGCCGGCTTCAACGCGCTGCTCAAGATCGTGGAGGAGCCGCCGGAGCACCTCATCTTCGTGTTCGCGACGACGGAGCCGGAAAAAGTTCTTCCGACCATCCGTAGCCGTACGCACCACTACCCGTTCCGACTGCTGCCCCCGGCAGCCATGCGCGGGCTGATGGTACGTATCTGCGCGGAAGAGCATGTCACCGTCCAGGATGCTGTGTTCCCGTTGGTCATTCGCGCCGGCGGCGGTTCGCCCCGTGACACTCTGAGCGTGCTGGACCAGTTGCTCGCCGGCGCGGGCGACGAGGGTGTGCAGTACGCCCGCGCGCTCATGCTGCTCGGTGTCACGGACGTCGCGCTGATCGACGAGGCCGTCGACGCGTTGGCCGCGCAGGACGGAGCAGCGCTGTTCGGCACCGTCGAGAAAGTCATGGACGCCGGGCACGATCCGCGTCGGTTCGCCGTCGACCTGCTCGAGCGTCTCCGCGACCTCATCCTCATGCGAGCGGTTCCCGACGCGGGGGAGCGCGGTCTGATCGACGCCCCAGCGGACATGATCGAGCGCATGCGCGACGAGTCCGAGCGCATCGGTCCGGCCACGTTGGCGCGGTACGCGGAGACGGTGCACGCCGGTCTGGGTGAGATGCGCGGCGCGACGGCGCCCCGTCTGCTCCTCGAGGTGATGTGTGCCCGCATGCTTCTCCCCGCTGCGTCCGACGCGGAAAGTGCTGTGCTGCAACGCATCGAGCGGTTGGAGCGTCGGCTCGACGTCACGCTTCCCGCCGGAGAAGCCGCCGCTGTGGAGGCGGGTCACGAGCAGGACCGGCTCGAGGCCACGGCCCACAAGCAGACTTTCCGACGGCCGTCCGAGCGCGCTCCCGAACCGGCGCCAGCACCCGAGGTGGCCGCGAAACCTGTTGCGCCAGAGCCGACACCACAGCCCGAGCCGACCCCCGAGCCCGTGCCGGCACCGAAGCCCGACCCCGTGCCGACACCCGAGCCGACGCCGACCCCGGAACCCGAGCCGACCCCGGAACCCGAGCCCGAGCCGACACCGGAACCGGATCCGACACCGGAACCCGAGCCCACCGCGGCTCCCGAACCCGACACGGCCGGACCCGATGTGGCTGCCGTGCGCGCGGTCTGGTCCGAGGTGCGGACCAAGGTCCGTGAGCGCAGTCGCACGGTCGAGGTGATGCTGTCGGGTGCGACGGTGAAGTCCGTCGGTGACGGCGCGATCGTGCTGGGTCACGACTCGGCGCCGCTGGCGAAGAGGCTGGTGGAACCGAGGAACGCGGAAGTCATCAAGGACGCGCTGCGGGATGTGTTCGGTGTGGACTGGACCGTCGTCTGCGAGGCCGGGGACGGCTCGGTGCGTGCAGCGGCCCCGGCGCCCGCCACGGCGACACCGGAACGTCCTGCATCGAACGCTCCTCGCTTCTCGCGACCCAGCCGTGCCGCACCGCAACCGGCGCCGACCTCGACGGCCCGCCCGTCCACGGCGTCGCGGCCGACCGACGACGACATACCGCCTCCGCCAGAGGAGCCCGACTATCCGGACGACCCGGGCAGCCCTGATCCGTACGACGGTCCTCCTCCCCCGGAAAGTCCGGAGGAGCAGGAAGAGTTGATGAAGCAGGCGAAGGAGCCTGTCGATCCGTCGACGCGGCGCGATCCGGACGAGGTCGCGCTGGAGCTGCTGCAGTCCGAATTGGGCGCCACCCCGCTCAAGGAGATCTGACACTCTCGAAAGGGCCCGCGAACACCGTCCCCGGTGTCATACTGCGCGCTCGTTTCGGTCCTTTCCGCCACGCCTTTTCGTGCTTATGGTGAGTGGCGTCGAGGTCTGTACCTCGTGGGCGCCGGTGCCTGTATCCGCCGTGCTGCCCATCTCACGTCGGAAGGAACTCTGCGCAGTGACCACAGAGGCATATATCTACGAAGCCATCAGGACGCCGCGAGGCAAGGGCAAGAACGGGTCGTTGCACTCGGTCAAGCCGATCTCGCTCGTCACCGGGTTGATCGACGAGCTCCGTCGTCGCTTCCCCGACATGGACGAGGATCGGATCTCCGACCTCATCCTCGGTGTCGTCTCGCCCGTCGGCGACCAGGGCGCGGACATCGCTCGCACGGCGGTCCTCGCCGCGAAGATGCCCGACACGGTCGGCGGCTTCCAGCTCAACCGCTTCTGCGCCTCGGGCCTCGAAGCCGTCAACCTCGCCGCACAGAAGGTGCGGTCCGGGTGGGACGAGCTGGTCATCGCCGGCGGCGTCGAGTCGATGTCGCGCGTGCCCATGGGCTCGGACGGCGGCGCGTGGGCGATGGACCCGCAGACCAACTACGACACCTACTTCGCTCCTCAGGGAATCGGCGCCGATCTGATCGCGACGATCGAGGGCTTCACCCGTGAGGACGTCGACGCCTACGCCGCGCAGTCGCAGGAGCGCGCCGCTGCTGCATGGTCGGGTGGCTACTTCACCAAGTCCGTCGTTCCGGTCACCGACCAGAACGGCCTGCTGATCCTCGACAACGACGAGCACATGCGTCCGGGTACGACGGTCGAGTCGCTCGGCAAGCTGAAGCCCGCGTTCGAGGGAATCGCCGCGATGGGCGGCTTCGACGACGTCGCGCTGCAGAAGTACCACTGGATCGAGAAGATCGATCACGTCCACACGGGCGGTAACTCGTCCGGCATCGTCGACGGTGCTGCACTCGTCGTCGTCGGCAGCGAGGACGCCGGCAAGTCGATGGGCATGGCTCCCCGTGCGCGCGTCGTCGCGACCGCCACCAGTGGCGCCGACACCACCATCATGCTGACCGGCCCGACGCCTGCGTCGAAGAAGGTCCTGGCCGCGGCCGGGCTGACGGTCGACGACATCGACCTGTTCGAGCTCAACGAGGCGTTCGCGTCCGTGGTGCTCCGCTTCCAGCGCGATCTGAAGATCCCGGGCGAGAAGCTCAACGTCAACGGCGGCGCCATCGCCATGGGCCACCCCCTCGGTGCCACGGGCGCCATGATCACCGGCACCGTCCTCGACGAGCTCGAGCGACGCAACGGGCGCTACGCGCTGATCACCCTGTGCATCGGCGGCGGCATGGGCGTGGCCACCATCATCGAGCGAGTCTGAGGAACTTATATGAGCGAGAACATGATTGCGTGGGATCAGGATGCCGACGGCATCGTCACGCTGACGATGGACGACCCCAACCAGGGCGCCAACACGATGAACGAGCTCTACAAGGACTCGATGGGCGCGACGGTCGATCGCCTCGAGGCCGAGAAGGACTCCATCACCGGCGTCGTCATCACCTCGGCGAAGAAGACGTTCTTCGCCGGTGGCGACCTGAAGAACATGATCAAGGCCGGTCCGGCCGACGCACAGCAGATCTTCGACGAGGTGCAGACCGTCAAGGCGCAGCTCCGTCGCCTCGAGACCCTGGGCAAGCCCGTCGTCTCCGCGATCAACGGTGCAGCACTGGGCGGCGGACTCGAGATCACGCTGGCGACGCATCACCGCATCGTCGCCGACGTGCCGGGCGTGCAGCTCGGCCTCCCAGAGGTCTCGCTGGGCCTGCTCCCCGGCGGTGGTGGCGTCACGCGCATCACCCGCCTGATGGGCATCCAGAACGGTTTCATGTCGGTGCTGTCGCAGGGCACGCGTTTCCGGCCGTCGAAGGCTCTCGAGCTCGGTCTGGTGCACGAGGTCGTCGGCAGCATCGAGGAACTGGTTCCCGCTGCGAAGGCATGGATCAAGGCCAACCCCGAGGGTGGCGTCGCTCCCTGGGACGTCAAGGGCTACAAGATCCCCGGCGGCACGCCGTC
Source organism: Rhodococcus sp. MEB064 (assembly GCF_000834565.1). Taxonomy (NCBI): domain Bacteria; kingdom Bacillati; phylum Actinomycetota; class Actinomycetes; order Mycobacteriales; family Nocardiaceae; genus Rhodococcus; species Rhodococcus sp. MEB064. The sequence continues at coordinate 15,132 of NZ_JXQS01000026.1, read as the reverse complement.
GAATCCCAAGCTCGCACAGATCCTTCCGGCGTTCCCCTCGAACCTGCGCAAGCAGATCAAGGGCGCGCCCATGCCGGCGCCGCTCGCGATCCTGTCCGCAGCGGTGGAAGGCGCGCAGGTCGACTTCGACAACGCGTCCACCATCGAGTCGCGCTACTTCACGTCGCTGGTCACCGGCCAGGTCTCGAAGAACATGATCCAGGCGTTCTTCTTCGACCTGCAGGCGATCAACGCCGGCAAGTCGCGGCCGGACGGCTACGAGAAGACCCAGTTCACCAAGGTCGCCGTTCTCGGCGCCGGCATGATGGGCGCGGGCATCGCCTACGTCTGTGCGAAGGCCGGCATCGACGTCGTCCTCAAGGACGTCGAGCAGGCGTCCGCGGACAAGGGCAAGGCGTACTCGGAGGCCATCGAGGCCAAGGCTCTCTCGCGTGGCAAGACGACGCAGGAGAAGTCGGACGCGCTCCTCGCGCGGATCCACCCGACGGCGGACCCGAAGGACGTCGAGGGTGCAGACCTCGTCATCGAGGCCGTCTTCGAGTCGCAGGACCTCAAGCACAAGGTCTTCCAGGAGATCGAGGACCTCGTCGCTCCCGATTCGCTGCTCGGCTCGAACACCTCGACGCTGCCCATCACCGGTCTCGCGACGGGTGTGAAGCGCCAGGAAGACTTCATCGGAATCCACTTCTTCTCGCCCGTCGACAAGATGCCGCTGGTCGAGATCATCCGTGGCGACAAGACCTCGGATGCGGCTCTGGCCAAGGCATTCGACCTCGTGCAGGCCATCAAGAAGACGCCGATCGTCGTCAACGACAGCCGCGGATTCTTCACCTCCCGCGTGATCGGTACCTTCATCAACGAGGCCATCGCGATGCTGGGCGAGGGCGTCGAGCCGTCGACCATCGAGCAGGCCGGCCTCCAGGCGGGCTACCCGGCGCCGCCGTTGCAGCTCTCCGACGAGCTGACGCTCACCCTGATGCAGAAGATCCGCAAGGAGACCTACGACGCGATCGTGGCCGCCGGCGGAACTCCTCCGGAGGATGCTGCGGGTGCCGTGATCGACAAGATGGTCGACGAGTTCGAGCGTCCGTCCAAGTCCAAGGGCGCCGGCTTCTACGAGTACGTGGACGGCAAGCGCACCGGCCTCTGGTCCGGTCTGCGTGACGCCTTCAAGTCGGGGACGTCAGAGGCGTCCTTCGAGGACCTCAAGGAGCGCATGCTCTTCATCGAGGCGATCGAGACGCAGAAGTGCTTCGACGAGGGTGTCCTGAACACCACGGCCGACGCCAACATCGGCTCGATCTTCGGAATCGGCTTCCCGGCGTGGACCGGTGGCGTGCACCAGTACGTCGTCGGCTACGAGGCCGCGGACGGTTCGATCGGCAAGGAGGCGTTCGTCGCCCGTGCCGAGGAGCTGGCCAAGCAGTACGGCGAGCGGTTCACTCCGCCTGCGTCACTGCGCTAGTCACGAGCACACGACAGCCCCGCACCTCGTGGTGCGGGGCTGTCGTCGTCTCAGCGCAGCACGCGTGCTGCGAAGTCCAGCGAGGCCGGCATCGACGCCATCAGCGTTCCGACGTGGTCGGGAGTCGGGAAGGTGACCAGCTGGAAGTCCGTGCCGGCGGCAGACATTCGTGCGGTCTGCGCGAACGTCAGAGGTGCGGGGACGGTCTGGTCCGCCAGGCTCTGCGTCACCAACAGGGGCCGATCGTATCCACTGACGGGAACGGCCTGCATCTGCCGGAACACCGGCGCCAGCGGAGTCAGCGGCCTGGTCAGCAGGTCACCGAACTGCGCGGGATGCGTCTCTCGGTAGGTACGGAATTCGGTGCCGCACAGCGTGGTCGCCGCGTTCAGGTACTCGAGGCCGCGCGGAGTGAGGTAGCTCCGCACATCGAGTTCGGGGCGCTGGTCGCTCATGCCCGCCAAAGTGGAGAACACGTAGCCGACGATGCCGTTCGGGAGCACCGGCGGGATTGTCGGGCCGGCGAACGGGAAGACCGAGTCCAGCTGCGTCGGTCCGGCAATGGCTACGGCGCCGCGGAAGTCGAGTTCCGGTGCGCGCGACGACGCAGCCGCGGCAGCGAAGTACGCCGCGTTCCCACCTTGCGACAACCCGGTGGCGATCCACGTCGGGGACAACGTCCCACCCACCACGGAATGGGCTGCGCGCACGATGTCGACGGTGTTCGCGCCGGCTGCGGGGCCGTCGAGATACGCACTCACGCCGGGGGTTCGCATGCCCGCGTAGTCGGTGGCGACGACGGCGTATCCCGCCGCCAGCCACGCTTCGACGGCCGGGCGTTCGAGCTCGGTGGTGCCTGTCAGCGACGGTGCGCACGCGTCGTCGATGCCCGTGGTTCCGTGAGCGTGCGAGACCACGGGCCATCCACCGACGGGAGGCTCGCCGGCGGGCACGAACACGGTTCCCGTCGATTCGCCGACCTTGTCCGCGGTGCGCAGCGTGGTGTAGCGGACGAGGTAGCTCTCGGCGGCACCTCGGGGCGCGAGCGCCGGGTCGAGCGCACTGCTGGAGATCACGGTTCCCGCGGCAGGTTCCGCGGATGCCGGCGCGACGGCGAGCCAGAGGGGTGTCGCCAGCGATACACAGGCAACGAGGGCAGGGAGACCGAGTCGTCGTAGAGAAGTCACGTCTGTCAGTTCACCACGGGCTGCGCACCTCGTGGTGTGTCTCCTCACGAGGATCTGCCCGACGCGGCGTCAGGGGACTACGTTCGACAGGTGAAGACTCCTGTTGTCACCGTCATCGGTGTCGTAATCGCCCTTCTGGGCCTCCTGTTCGCCCTCCAGGGATTCGGGGTGATCGGCGGTAGCGCGATGAGCAACACGTCCACCTGGTCGATCCTCGGTCCCATCATCCTGATCGTCGGAGTGGCGATCGTGGTGGTGAGCAGGCGCCGCGGGGTCTAGCTCGAATACCGCCGGCGCAGGTCGACCTTCACGACCTTGCCGCCGGCGTTGCGGGGGAGCGCCTCCACCAGGACCAGGTCGCGAGGGTGCTTGTAGTGCGCGAGGCGTGCGTCCAGCCAGTCGACGAGGTCGGGAAGCGTCAGGTCCGGCTCGTCGGTGGCGCGCTGCGCGACGACGGCGACGGGCACCTCACCCCACCGGTCGTCCGGGCGGCCGATGACGGCTGCCTCGAGTATCCGGGGATGGGAGAACAGGACGTTTTCGACCTCGGCGCAGTAGATGTTCTCACCGCCGGAGATGATCATGTCCTTCTTGCGGTCGACGACGAAGACGAAGCCCTCGTCGTCCTGGCGCACCAGGTCGCCGGAATGGAACCAGCCGCCGTGGAACGCATCCGACGTCGCGGCGGGGTTCTCCCAGTAACCGTGCATCAACGTCGGTCCGCGGTAGACGATCTCGCCGATGTCGCCTCGCGGGACGTCGACCATGTCGTCGTCGACGACCCGCGCTTCCACCGTGGCGACGACGCGTCCCACGGACCCGAGTTTGCGGAGTGCGTCGCCGCCGTCGAGGACACAGGTGATCGGCGACATCTCCGTCTGGCCGAAGACGGCCACGGTGAGGGCGTCGGGGAACGTCTGCGACATGGCCCTCAACACGGTGTCCGACGCCGGCGCCGCACCCCACGAGATCACCCGCAGTGCCAACGTCCTGGGGCGTCGCGCCTGTTCTGCGCAGACCGCCTGCCACTGCACCGGCACGAGGAACAGGGTGGTCACGGCCTCGGCCTCGAGGACGTCGAGCAGTGCGGCCGGGTCGAACGCACCGACGGGGTGGATGACGGTGGGGATGCCGAGTTTGAGACTGGGGGCGATGCTGCCCAGCGCGGCGATGTGGAACATCGGCGACGCGCAGAAATTGATCTCGTCCACCCCGTACATCTGTAGCGCCCGGATGCAGGTGAGTGCTTGGGCCTGCATGTTGGAATGGGACAGCACAGCACCTTTGGGGCGGCCGGTGGTTCCCGAGGTGTACATGATCAGCGCCGGCGCATCGTCCGGGACGTCGGTGTCGGGCGCAGGAATGCCCTCGCGGATCAGCGCCTCGTAGGTGTCCCCGTCACCTCCCACGATGATCGAGTCCGCGATGCCGACCGCCGCGGCGAGCGGTGCCAGAGCGTCCTCCACGACGATGAGGCCGGCGCCGCTGTTCTCCGCGAGGTAGGTGATCTCCGGTGCGCTCATCCGGAAGTTGACGGGCACGGCGATCGCACCGACGGCGGTGATCGCCAGCACCGATTCGACGTACTCGGGCCGGTTGAGCATGAGGATCAGCACCCGGTCCCCGGCCGTCACACCGCGGCGGGACAACCCGCCGGCGAGTGCGTCGACACGGTCGGCGAGGCCGCGCCAGGTGTGCGTCGCCCCGCCGAAGCGCAGCGCCACACCCGCGGGATCCATCAGTGCGTGTCGACGTACCTGGTTGTTCCAGTTGTCCCGCCGTGCACGTCCGGGCTGCGACTGATCCGCCATCTCGGGTGTCCTCTCGTGGAGTCGCACCCGCTCGGGTGTCGACAGTCCCCGTGATTCGACACCCGAGACGGCGTCCGTGTCAGCAGATCAGCCGTTCCACCAGGGGCGCAACGGAAGTCCCGCGTCGGCGGTGCTGTCGAGCTTCACGGCGAGCACCTGGTGCAACTGCACGACGTTGCGCTCGAAGCCCAGGCGCGAGCCGGCCATGTAGAGGCCCCAGACGCGGGCGGTTCCCTCACCGACCTCGGCGACACAGGCATCCCAGTTGTCGACGAGGTTGCGGCACCAGTCGCGCAGAGTCAGCGCGTAGTGCTCGCGCAGGTTCTCCTCGTGGCGCACCTCGAGGCCGACGTCCTGCATCTCGGTGATGATGCGACCCGACCCGGTCAGTTCACCGTCGGGGAAGACGTAGCGGTCGATGAACCCACCCGCACGTGCCGACGACCGGTTGTCGGGGCGGGTGATGCAGTGGTTGAGCACGCGGCCACCGGGACGGAGCTTGCTCTTGATGAACTCGAAGTATGCGGGGTAGTTCGAGACACCGATGTGCTCGGTGAGGCCGATGGACGACACCGCGTCGAAGTCGGTCTCGGCGATGTCGCGGTAGTCGCTGTGCCGGACCTCGGCGAGATCACCGAGGCCGTCGGCGGCGATGGCCTGCTGTGCCCACTCGGCCTGTTCCTTGGAGAGCGTGGCGCCGATGACGTGGACGCCGCGGCGGGCCGCGTAGCGCACCATCGAACCCCAGCCGCAGCCGATGTCGAGCAGCCGATCGCCCGCTTTGAGGTTCAGCTTCTCGAACACCAGGCGGTACTTGTTCTCCTGCGCCTCCTCGAGAGAGGCGTCGATACTCGGGTAGGCGGCGCACGTGTAGGTCATCGACGGGCCGAGGACGTACTCGTAGAACGTGTTGGACACGTCGTAGTGGTGGTGGATGCTCTCCGCGTCGCGGGTCTTGCTGTGCCGCAGACCCTCGGCGATACGACGCCACCGCGGCAGTGACTCCTGGGGCGGGGGAGCGATGGGCCGCAACAACTCCCAGCCCAACGAGCGGGTCACGGTGGCCAGCGCGCGGGCGGACGGGCGCTTGAAGTGAAGGTCGTCGCCGAGCATCTTCAGCACGTCGTACGGGTCGCCCGGGTGGGCGCCTTCGATCTCGAGGTCGCCGGAGACGTAGGCGCGGGCCATGCCCAGGTCGCCCGGAGCTGTCGCGAGGTATGTGGTGCCGCGGGGTGAGGTGAGCTTGAGCCCGTACTCGGAATCCTCGGCACCGGCCGTACTGCCGTCGTAGGCCGAGAAGCGCACGGGCAGATCACCTTCGGTGAACTGCTCGAGAATCTCGGCTATGGAGAGTTTGGGCGAACTACCGGCCGTGCCGGAGTTCTGATGATCCTTGAACGTCGTCATCGACGATGCACCGCCTTCGAATACAGATCCAACAGTCGCGAATCGGGGTCGTACTTCTTCTTCAGAAGGCGGTATTTCTCACCGCCGTAGAGGGCATCGAACTCGTCCTTGTCGTAGAACGAATCCGAGTAGAGCGATTTGTGGCCGTCGAACTCGGTCACCGTCCGTTCGATGCGGCGGTTCGCCGCACCTTCGGGCTCACCGTCGACGATCGGGACCGACGACCAGAAACCGATGTTGACGTACGTACGGTGTGGTTGCAACGGGTACAGCGGCCACCCGCGAACTCCGGCATCCGCCTCGCTCGCATCGCTGTAGCCGTCGGGTTCCCGCAGCCGCAGCGGACACAACCACAACGGCTCGATCGGTATTTCCCGCAGGAACCAGTCGACGAAGGCGGCCGTGTTCTCGACGGGAACCTCGATGTCCTGCACGACGCGTTCGCGGATCGGGTTGCCCTTGCGCCGTTCCAGGCGATCGGCGATGTCGTACTTCTGGTCGAGCGCGATCAGCTTCCAGTAGAAGCTGCTGCGCAGGTATTTCTTGGGCCAGAACTTCCGGATGCGGGGGTTCTGGGCGCCGAAGGCACGGGAGCACCAGAACCAGTCGGTGTCCCATCGCCACAGGTAGTCGCGGATAGTCAGCCGATCACGCTTCGGGGCGGCGCCGTCGTGCTGGATGGACCGGTAGAAGACGCGATCGTCGGTGTAGTCGCTGACGGGTCCGGGTTCGTCGGTGCCGCGGCCCAACGTCAGGTACGCCTCGGATCCTGTGAAGACGACTCCGTCCAGGTAGTCGACGCGTTCGCCGTCGTACTCGCGGTCCGCGACGATCCGGGTCATCACCTCCTGCACCGACTCCACGTCGTGGAAACGGACGTGGCGCAGGGCGACGTAGGGGTGGACACGCTCGAGCTCGATGCGGAGACGGGTCGAGTACCCGAGCGTGCCGTACGAGTTGGGGAACGCGTGGAACAGGTCGCTGTACTCGTTGTCGGCTGTCGCGGTGACGATGTCACCGGATCCGGTGAGGATGTCGACCTCGAGCACGGACTCGTGCGGGAGCCCGTTGCGGAAGGACGTCGACTCGATCCCGAGGCCCGTGACGGCCCCGCCGAGCGTGATGGTCTTGAGCTGGGGGACCACAAGCGGCGACAGGCCGTGGTGCAGGGTCGCGTCCACGAGGTCCTCGTACGTGCACATTCCCTGCACGTCGGCCGTCATCGCGACGGGGTCGATGGAGATGACTCCGCCCAGTCCCGAGACGTCGAGGCCGGGAGCGGTGTTCTTCGGCCGGGCGCGGAAGAGATTGGACGTCTTCTTCGCCAGCCGGACGGTCGCCGCGTCGGGTATCGCGCGGTAGCTGCTCAGCAGTGTCCGTACGCCGGCTTCGTGCCGGTCTTGTCCGATTTCAGCAGGTCCGGGGGGTCTCCCACGTTCTGCGTCGAGTGTCCGATCCACGCGAGAACGCTATATCGCGGTTGTTCGCAACGCTACGGAAGGTGCCCCTCGAGACGGGAAACGTCACATGATCGTTGCCGTCGATTCGCCCGGTGTCCGCCCGGAAACCTCTCGGCCGGGACATGGAAGACTGGTAGTACCGTTCGTTCGTTTCGATGTGCTCAGGAGAACCCCTCATGGCCAAGGTCAGCGCCAGCAGTGTCCGCACGTTCGAGGCGGCACCCGACAAGGTGCTCGCTGCCCTCTCCGACTACGAGACCGTGCGCCCGCGCATCCTGCCCGAGAACTACCGCGACTTCGCTGTCGTCGAGGGCGGTCAGGGCGACGGCACCGTCGTGCGCTGGATCCTCCAGGCGACCGAGAAGCGGTCACGGGACGTCCTGGCGACCGTGTCCGTCGCGGGCTCGACGATCACCGAGACCGATGCCAACTCGTCGATGGTCACCACCTACGCCGTCTCCCCGAGTGGGGCGGGTTCGCAGGTGACGACGACGACCGAGTGGACCGGCGCCGGTGGCATCGGCGGTTTCTTCGAGAAGACCTTCGCCCCTCTCGGGCTGAAGAAGATCCAGGCGAGCCTGCTGGAGAACCTGTCGCGTCAGGTCCAGTGACCTGTCGGGTCGAGTGACTAGGCTCGACCAGGACCACAGCTTTCGTCTCGGAAGGACACCCGCCGTGCAACCCGGTGAACAGCCCGACATGTCCCAACTGCTGCAGCAGGCCCAGCAGATGCAGCAGCAGCTCATGGCCGCCCAGGCCGAGATCGCCGCGACCGAGGTCACCGGCAGCGCCGGCGGCGGACTCGTCGTGGCCACCGTCAAGGGCAGCGGCGAGGTGGTGGGCCTGACCATCGACCCCAAGGTCGTCGATCCCGACGACGTCGACACCCTGCAGGATCTGGTCATCGGCGCCATCGCGGACGCGTCGCGCGCCGCGGCCGAGGTCGCCTCGCAGAAGCTCGGCCCCCTCGCCGGTCTCGCCGGCGGCGGTCTTCCCGGTCTGCCCGGCTTCTAGACCGTGTACGAAGGTCCGGTCCAGGATCTGATCGACGAGCTGGGCAAGCTCCCCGGTGTCGGACCGAAGAGTGCGCAGCGCATCGCCTTCCACCTCCTCGCCGTCGAGGCGCCCGACATCGACCGCCTGCAGAAAGCTCTGCAGCGTGTTCGCGACGGAGTGCAGTTCTGCATCGTGTGCGGCACCGTCTCGGACAAGGAGATGTGCCGCATCTGCTCCGATCCCCGGCGGGATCGCACCATGATCTGCGTCGTGGAGGAGCCGAAGGACGTCCAGGCCGTCGAGCGCACTCGCGAGTTCAAGGGCCGCTACCACGTGCTCGGCGGTGCTCTCGATCCGCTCAGCGGCGTCGGTCCGGACCAACTCCGCATCCGTGAGCTGCTCACCCGCGTCGGCAATCAGGAGGACGGTGTCGACGTCTCGGAGGTCATCATCGCCACCGACCCCAACACCGAGGGCGAGGCGACGGCGACCTACCTGCTGCGCATGATGCGCGACTTCCCCGGTCTGAGCGTGACGCGCCTGGCATCCGGTCTGCCGATGGGCGGCGACCTCGAATTCGCCGACGAGCTCACGTTGGGCCGGGCGCTGTCCGGCCGCAACGTGATGCGCTAGCGCTTGAGTCGGTAGAGCCGCTCCGGCCGGCCGACGTTGCCGTAGTCGAGCGTCACCGTCACGCGGTTCACGTCGGAAAGGTACTCCAGGTAGCGCCGCGCGCTGGAGCGCGACATGCCCGTGCGTTCGGCCATCGCGCTCGCGGAGATCTCCGTCTCGTTGTCCCGGAGGTGCTGCTCCACCATCGTCAACGTCTCGCCGCTCAGACCCTTGGGCAGACGGGTGGCCGCACCGCGAACTCCGAACGCCTTGTCGACGGCGTCCTGCTCCGCCTCGGAGATGGCCGCCAACGACTCGCGGGTGTGCCGGTAGTGCTCGAGCCGCTCCTGCAGGGCGGAGAACTTGAACGGCTTGATCAGATAGTGCACGGCGCCGGCGCGTAGCGCCCTCTGAACCGACTCGGCCTCACGCTCGCTGGTGATGACCAGAACGTCCAGGTCAGGGATGATGTCGCGGAACGGGCCGATCAGATCGAGTCCGGTGACGCCCGGCAGGTGGACGTCCAGAAGCACCAGATCCGGCCGTGTCGACTCGACCTTCTCCAGCGCCTCCCTGGCCGTGTGCGCCACCCCGCACACCTCGAAGCCGTCCACCTTCGCCACGAACCCGGTGTGTACGCGCGCGACCATGAAGTCGTCGTCGACCACCAGGACCTTGAGTGTCATCGTTCGTCCCTCCCCACGCTCGCCCGGAAGACCGTCCAGCGCCTGCCGTCCTCGACTCTCTCACCCACCGACACCTCGCCGCCGCCGCGGCGACAGACGACGCGCACGAGGGCCAGACCGAAACCGTGGCCGTCGAGCGACGTCCCCTTGGTACTCCACCCCTGTTCGAAGACCTTGTCGACGTCCGGAGCGTCGATGCCCGGGCCGTTGTCGGCGATCTCGACGTCGATACGGTCCTCGGTGGTCACGATGCGCACCCGTACGACCGGATCCGGTGTCCCGTGTTCCAGCAGCGCGTCTACTGCATTGTCGACGAGATTGCCGACGATGGTGCAGAGATCGCGGGAGCCGTCGTCGCTCGATCGAGGGAGATTCGAGGCGTCGTCGAGCGCAATCGTGACCGACCGTGCCGCCGCCGCACCGATCTTCGCGATCAGCAGGGCGGCGACCCCCAGATCGTCGATGCGGTCGGTGACGGTGGAGGTCAGTCGTTCCCGATGCTCGGTGATGCCGTCGACATAGCGCTCCACCTCGTCGTACTCGCCGAGCTGCACCAGCCCCGAGATGGTGTGGAGCTGGTTGTCGAACTCGTGAATGTGTTCGCGCAGTGCGGTCGAACTGGTGCGGCTGATGTCGAGCTTGCTCTCGACGTCGCTGAGCTCCGTGCGGTCGCGGAACGTGGTGACCGTCGCGACCTTCCGACCGGCAGCCTCGATCGGGACGGTGTTGAAGACCAGGATGCGATCACCGGTGAGAACGAGTTGATCACCGTCGTCGCTGGGGTGGCGCAGGACGTCGAGCACGCGATCGTCGAGCCCCAGCTTCTCCACGTCCCGTCCGACACTGTCCTCGGGGAGACCGAGCATGTCGTGGGCGCTGCGGCTCAGCAGGACGACCCTGCCCGAAGGGTCCAGTGCGACAACGGCTTCCTTCAGTCCCTCGAGCATGGCCTGACGTTGCCGGACGAGGTCGACGATCTCTCCGGCCTCCATGCCCATCGTCTGCCGTTTGACGCGTCGGGCAAGCAGGATGGAGCCCACGGCTCCCAGGACGGAGGCGACCGCGAGGTAGATGAGCAGGTCGGGGGTCGCCTGGCCGAGCCGCGCCCACACCGACGGGTACTCACGCCCGACGATGGCCACTCCCACGATCCGACCGTCGGCGTCGAGTACCGGGACCTGCGACTGGACGGACGCGTTCGGGGACAGTGCCGTGTTCTCGCTGGTCTCGGCCAGACCGGTCCAGGATCGGCCGTCGCGGGCCCCGGCACCCTCGGCGGCGGACTTCTGCCCGATCCGCGACGGATCCGTGGCGACGACGATGACTCCGTCGGGATCGGTGAGTTGTGCGTAGTCGAGGCCGGACACTGCGCGCACCGACTCCACGGCGCCCTGCAGTCCCGAGCGGATGCGCGGCTGAGCGGAGGGCAGCAGCTGCCGGACTGTCGGGCTGGCAGCCAGGTTCTCCGCGGCGGACTGCACGCGCAGGCCCTGCTCACGTTGGAAGGTCGCGGACGCCTGCGCGAGCGAGAGGCCGCTGATGACCACGAGCACGGCGACGATGATGAGAAGCTGGAGTCCGAGCAGTTGTGACGAGAGGGTGCGGCGTGATCGAAGGAGATTCAGTCGCCGCCGCATCACCGCTGAACCGTACCGCCGGACGGTGCGGGAATTCGCGCATCTGCGTGCACGGTCGGCGCGCACAATGAACACAATCCCGTTTGTGCACCAAAGGGTGACCACAGTCACAAGATGCGCCACAGTGAGATCGTGCCCATGAACCGACGTCGCCGCATCAGCGCTCTCGCAGCGCTGCTGGTGGTGCTCTGCACGGCGACCGCCTGCAGTGCGGCGATGCCGTCCATGGTGACCGGGGTGGGGGAGCCGGGACTTCGTCTCATCGCTCCCTCCGTCGCCGGTGGCGGTTACGACCTGACCGCTCGCAGCTTGGCCCGAGGTTGGGCCGCGGAGGACGTCGTGGTGGACGACGTTCTCGTACTACCCGGATCGGGTGGCGTCGTGGGGCTCAATCGTCTTGCTCTGGAACAGGGCAACGATCGGCTCCTGCTGGTGATGGGACTGGGGCTGGTGGGCGCACTGTCCACCACCCCGTCCGATCACTCGATCACCGACGTCACTCCCATCGCCCGCCTGGTCACCGAACCCGAGGTCGTGCTCGTACCGGCGGCATCCCCGCTGCGTACGTTCGCCGACCTGCTCGATCGATGGCGCTCGGACACGTCCGGTCTCCAGTTCGCCGGCGGCTCCGCCGAGGGTGGTCCGGACGGACTGTTCCGAACCCAGCTCGCTCGGGCCGTCGGAGTCGATCCGCGGGCGTCCGAGTACCGCGTCTACGACGGGGGCGGCGAGCTTCTTCCCGCCCTGCTCACCGGCCAGGTCGACGTGGCCACGACCGGCGTGAGCGAGTACCTCGACCAGATCGCGTCGGGCACCGTCCGTGTCCTCGCCGTCTCCAGCGCCGAGCGTATCGACGGTATCGACGCCCCCACCGTCCGCGAGCAGGGTGTGGACCTGGACTTCGACAACTGGCGGGGCATCCTCGCGCCGCCGGGACTGCCGCCCGACCGGGTCGACGCTCTGACCGCCCAGGTCGAGTCGTTGGTCGAATCCCCTGTGTGGCAGGAGATCCTGCTGCGCAACGGGTGGAGGGACGCTCTTCTCACCGGTGACGACTTCGCGTCGTTCCTGGACGAGCAGGCCGACCTCGTCCGCACCACGATCGGCCCACCCACCACCGGCTGACGCCGGCCCACCAGCTCGGTCCCCTGCGACAGCTGTGTCCTGAACACCCCGATCCACTCGATACACCCCACTCGAAACACGAGGAGTAGTAACCATGTTGGTGATACTCGGCTTCCTCATGGTTGCCGCTTTCATGTTCCTGATCCTGACCAAACGTGCGACGCCCGTCGTCGCGCTGATCCTGGTGCCGGTCATCTTCGGTCTGTTCGCCGGAGCCGGCCTCGGCATCGGCGACATGATCACGGACGGCATCAAATCGCTCGCCCCGACCGCCGCGTTGCTGTTCTTCGCGATCATCTTCTTCGGCATCATGATCGACGTCGGACTGTTCGACCCGCTGGTGCGCGGCATCCTGCGCCTGGTGCGCAACGACCCGATGAAGCTGGTCGTCGGAACCGCCGTGCTGGCGATGGTCGTCTCGCTCGACGGTGACGGCTCCACGACGTTCATCATCGTGACGTCCGCGCTGCTGCCGCTGTACCTGAAACTCGGTGTCTCCCCGGTCATCCTGACCGTCGTCGCCGGTCTGGCCAACGGCACCATGAACATCATCCCGTGGGGTGGACCCACCGTCCGTGCCGCATCGGCACTCGGCATCTCGCCCTCCGACGTGTTCATCCCCATGGTTCCGTCCATGATCGCCGGCCTGATCATTGTGCTGCTGTTCTCGATCCACCTGGGTCTGATGGAGCGTCGCCGCCTCGGCTCGCTGGTCTACGACACGGAGCTCGTAGGAGCCGGCGTGGGTACCGACGGCACCGGAACCGGCAAGACCCGTCGCAGCACCGGAAGCGCCGACATCACCACCGGTGACGACGAGAACGACGGCAAGGCAGGCCAGTTCATCGACGGCCTCGACCCGAACCGCGACACCCTGCGTCCGAAGCTGCTCTGGTTCAACGCGATCCTGACCGTCACGCTCCTCGTCATCCTGGTCATGGACATCCTCCCCATCCCGGTGCTGTTCATGATCGCCGCCTCCATCGCGCTCACGTTCAACTTCCCGAAGGTCAAGGAGCAGGGCGAGGCCATCGCACGCCACTCCGCCTCGATCGTCTCCGTCGTCGCCATGGTGCTCGCCGCTGCCGTCCTCACCGGCGTGTTCTCCGGTACCGGAATGGTCGAGGCGATGGCCGAGTGGCTCCTCGGCGTCATCCCGGACGCCATGGGACCGTTCCTGGCCGTCATCACCGGAATCCTGTCGATCCCGCTGACGTTCTTCATGACCAACGACGCCTTCTACTTCGGCATCCTCCCGGTGCTCACCGAGACGGCCGCGCAGTACGGCATCGAGCCGGTCGAGATGGCACGCGCCTCGATCACCGGCCAGCCCGTCCACCTGCAGAGCCCGCTGGTCCCCGCCATCCTGCTGCTGGTCACCCTTGCCGGCGTCTCGCTCGCCGACCACCACCGCAAGGTCCTGTGGCGCGCCACCGTCGTCTCCTTGACGATGCTCGCCGTCGGCGTCCTCCTCGGCCAGATCCCCTTCGGCTGATCAGCATCCACGAGAAAGAGAACACACGATCATGAGTGTCGCCGTCGTTCACAACAGCTCCGACGAAGGCCGCAAAGCCCTCGGATCCGCACTCCAGCAGGCACGGGCGACCGGTACCGACCTGGTTGTGCTGCATGCGTACTCCGGTTCACCCGATCCCTCCTCGGAGGCCAAGGAGGCCGACGCGGTGGAGGAATCCATCAGGGCGTCGCTCTCGGCTCTCGGTGAATCCGAGGCGACGTGGACCCTGGCCGCAGCTCAGCCCGACCCCGATGCCACGACCACCCTGCTCGCCCTGATCGAGAAGTCCGGAGCCGAACTGCTCGTGGTGGGTTCGCGTCACCGGTCGGCCGTCGGCAAGTTCCTGATGGGCCAGTCGATCCAGCGTCTGCTTCTCGAAACACCGGTACCGGTGCTGCTCGTCAAGTCGTGAGCAGAGTTCGTACCGTCGCTGTGAGCGCCACCCGCTGGGTGGCGCTCACAGCCGTGTCCGTGGCCGGATGGTTCCTACTCGACGCGGTGGGACTGACCGCCCCGTCACTGTTCGCGGCTCTCGTCGTCGCGGTCTTCTTCGCCCTGACGGGACTGGGTCCGCGCGCGGTCCCGCGGTTCGGGTCGATGGCGGCCCAGGGAACCCTGGCCGTGACGATCGGCCTGATGGTGGACATCGAGACGCTGGCTGCGTTGGGCGACAACTGGTTTCCCGCGGTGGCCATCGGGATCGCCACGTTGGCGGTCAGTGCCGGCTGCGGCGCACTTCTCGCACTGAACAAGGATGTGACGGCAGCGACGGGCATGCTGGCGTTGATCGCCGGCGGCGCCACCGGACTGGTGGCCACGGCGCGCGAACTCGGCGGCGACGAGCGTGTCGTCGCCGTCGTGCAGTACCTCCGCGTCGCTCTGGTCGTCGTGACGATGCCGCTGGTTGTCACCTTCGTGTTCCACGCGGACACGCACGCCGTCGAGCCTGCGGAACCCGTCGACGATGCGCTGCCGTGGTGGATCGGTGTGCTGTTCCTCGTCGGTGCCGTGCTGGTGGGCATCGCTCTGGGGCGGCTCGCGCGTCTTCCCGCTCCCGCGACGCTGGGACCGTTGCTGGTGTCCGGCGCACTCGCTCTTCTCGGGTGGCCGGTGGGCATCGAGATCCCCCCGATCGTGCTCCCGATCGCCTTCCTGGTGATCGGATGGCAAGCGGGCTTGGCCTTCACGATGTCGAGCCTGCGTCTGATCGGTCGGCTCTTTCCCTACGCG
>NZ_JXQS01000025.1:0-89149 GCF_000834565.1 Rhodococcus sp. MEB064 | reverse complement strand
GATGAACAGCAGGATGCAGGCGCCGATGAGGCACGTGACGAAGCTGAAGATGATGCCGCCGCCCTGCACGTCGACACCGAAGGCGCGGAGGAGGAATCCACCGAGCAGGCCGCCGATGATGCCGACGACGATGTTCAGGATGATGCCCTGCTGGGCGTCCGTCTTCATGATCTTGCTGCCGATCCATCCGGCGAGTCCGCCGATGATGATCCAACCGATGATGCCCAGACCCAACATGATGGAACCTCTTTCGATTTAGCATGCTGCCCGAGGACCGGGCACGACTACTGACTGTGTCTACCCCGCGCTCACACTCAGCAAACGTTAAGACTTCACAGCAGCATCACGGTTCCGTGTCGGATCGATGTCGGCGGGTCTAACGAGGGGTGACCAGGAGAACCTGGTCGGTGTCGCCGTTGTCGGTGGTCACCAGGAGGGTCCCGTCGGGTTGCGCGGAGACCGTCCGGATCCGACCCTGCTCGCTGAGCGCCGGAATCGTGGTCTGCGAGATCACCGTGGATCCGTCGTCGCTGATGTCGAGCAGGAGAACTTCCTGACCCTTCTGCACTCCGACGGCGAGCATGCCGTTCCAGGCGCCCCAGGCATCTCCGTCGAGGAAGCTTGCCGACGCGGTCGCGATGGTGCTCGGACCCGAACTCCACACCGCATCGAGGGCGCCGGGGACGCGCTCGGGGTCCGTCATGGCGACCGATTCGTCGTATCCGGCGCTGCGGTCCGGGCGATACCCGTAATTCCCGCCGGCCACGAGGAGATTCACCTCGTCGTCGCGTGAGGTGCCCTGCTCGACGGAGAAGATCTGGTCGGAGCCCGGTCGGGCCGCCAATCCCTGAACGTTGCGGTGTCCGAGGGTGTAGACGGGGCTCGCCGGATCGGGGTTGCCGGGCGCGGGCGCCCCGGTCGCCGCGTCGATGTGCAGCACCTTGCCGCCGAGCGACTTCGGGTCCTGGGGCACGGTCCCCTGCGCGGAGTCGCCGGTGCCGATGAACAGCGTTCCGTCCGGCTGGGCCAGGACTCGGCATCCGCCGTGACGACCGGAGGTGACGGGAAAGCCCGAGATGACGGTGCGCGTCCGGGTCAGCGACGACCAGTCGTCCGACACGGTCCACGCGACGACTCCGATGGTCGGCGAATCTCCGTCGATGCCCTGGCACGAGTAGAGAGTGCGGTCCTGCGTGAAGTTCGGCGACAGCGCGAGTCCCATCAATCCCGTCTCGCTGCCGACGAACAGGTCGCCGAGGTCCGCGGACACCGGAGTCGGCTCGCCGCCGGGCCGGATGGCCGTGAATCGCCCGGCTCGCTCGTCGAAGAGGACGGTCCCGTCGGGGGCGCGGACGACGTCCCACGGGTGATCGAGACCGGACGCCACCGTGGTG
Organism: Rhodococcus sp. MEB064; assembly: GCF_000834565.1. Taxonomy (NCBI): domain Bacteria; kingdom Bacillati; phylum Actinomycetota; class Actinomycetes; order Mycobacteriales; family Nocardiaceae; genus Rhodococcus; species Rhodococcus sp. MEB064. Next base: position 87,755 of record NZ_JXQS01000025.1, on the reverse strand, counting down.
ACGTCGACGGTCGGCACGGCATCGGAGTCACCGGCGTCCGGAGCGGGCGCCTGCGAGGACGACGTGGTTGCCGACGGTGTACCCGCGGCCGGTGACGCGTCGGCCCCTTCGGCCGAGGAACATGCAGTCGCGGTGAGGGCGGCGGAGAGGGCGAGGCCGGCGAGGACGAGTCGGGTCATACCTTCACGGTACGAGCGCCCTCGGCGGCGGCCTTGATCTTCGTCAGTGTCTCGGTCATTCCCCGCAGCAGTTCCTTCTCGAAGTTCGCGGACCCACCGAGAGCCAGACGCACGGCGATGTTCGACACCGTGGACGTTCCACCCGGCGCCTCCCTGCGTTCCGTCACGCGCGTTCCGGTCTCGGTCGGTTCGAGGAAGTACGACCAGACGGTGTGGTTCTCGGTGATGCGGAACGCCAGGAGGCGCTCCGGCTCGAGCCGGACGACCGTGGACGACGTCGGCCACGCGAGCAGTCCGCGACGGTTCAGGTTCACCGTCCGGGTGCCGACGCGAAGAGGCCCGAAGACCTTCATCACGGCGCACTGCGGACTCCACTCGCCCATGCGCTTCAGGTCCGACACCACGGCCCAGACCGCGCTGGGGGGCGCATCGATGTCGATCGTGGCGGACAGCGGTGTGGCCATGGAAGTTCTCCCGGTCGTGTGAGGTGGCGAGGTGCGCTCAGGGTAGTAGGACGTCCACGACGTGCACTGCGACATCGTCCGCGGTGAGCGTCGTTCCCAGTGTCGTGTTCACCGCATCGGCGGTCAGACGGGTGAGCGCGAGTGCCAACTCGGACACGTCCTCGCCGTAGGGCACGGCCACGTCCAGGGACGCTCCGGTGCACCGGCGGCCCTCGACGTCGAGGTCGATCGCCCGCATCGTGCACGGCAGGTCGGCGACCGCGCGGGACACGGCCAGCAACACCAGGTGGTCCGCGATCCGCAACGAATCGCCCGCAGCACCGTCGGGGAACACGGCGTCGAGTGCTCGCGTGCGGCGAGCCGTCTTGCGGAGGGCGGCAAGAATCGCGGTGCTCGCCTCGACCCACGAGGGAACGTCCTCGTCGCGAAGTTCCTGTGCCGCTCGGGTCAGGACGGGATCTGCCGGATCGTCGATCTCGTCTAACGCCATGCCGCCATCCTCTCGCTCAACGTTCTTCGTGCTCGGGTGACCTGGCCACGCACCGCCGACGGCGACATGGACAGAACCTCCCCGATCTCGACGTGGGACATTCCCTCAACTTCCCGGAGTAACCAGCACGATCGCTGCACCTGCGGCAGGGAGGCGAGCGCCCGGCGCAACTCGGCCAGGAAACCACTTTCGGTCGCCCGCACCTCGGGGTCGTCGGACGCGTCGCTGACGGCGTCGTCGAACAACCATTCCTCGGCCGGGCGGGGGACTCGGCGCCGGGTGGCGTCGATCGCCTTGTGTGCGGTGATGCTGAACAGCCAGGTGCGCAGCGCGGAGTCCGACCGGTAGTTACCGAGGTTCTTCCACGCTGCGACGAACGCGTCCTGCACTACTTCCTCTGCAAGTCCTTCGTCGCGGAGCATGTTCCGTGCGTATCGGAACATTGCCGGGCCGTGAGCCGCGACGATCGCCTCGAACGCGACGCGGTCACCGATGACCGCGGCATCGACCAGCGCAGCGTCATTGTCCACGCGACGCATTCGATGCCCGAGGGTTGGAATGACTGTGCTGTGGCATACATCACAATAGCGCGCGTTTTCCGAGGCTCGCCCCGACCAACTCCTGTCGACAACGACATCGACTTCTCGATGACGCGCCACATCCGGCGCTCACTCGAATCCTTCGAAAGGACGACAGAAGATGACGACCGCCACCGGTTCCACCACCTCCACCGCGAACGGCACCCTGGACAAGACCGCCGACTCCTCCGGCGCGCTGGTCGCCTCGGACGGCCGCACCACCATCGCGGACGTCGTGGTCTCCAAGATCGCCGGCATCGCCACCCGCGAGGTCCAGGGCGTGCACGACGTGGGCGGCGGCGCCACCCGCGCCATCGGCGCACTGCGTGAGCGCATCCCGGGCGCCCGCGTCAACCACTCGCAGGGCGTGTCCGTGGAGGTCGGCGAGAGCCAGGCAGCCGTGGACATCGACATCGTGGCCGACTACGGAGTGTCGATCGCCGACCTCGCGACGGGCATCCGTCGCAACGTCATCGACGCGGTCGAGCGGATGACCGGACTGCAGGTGACCGAAGTCAACATCACGGTCCACGACGTCTACCTGTTCGAAGAGGAAGACACCCACGACGACGCAGCACCCGCCCGCGTTCGATGAGCCCCACGGCCCCGTCGGGTAGCGACCGCGCCGATCTCGTCGCGGACGCGGTGACGGCCGTGGCCGGTGTCGCGGCGTTGCACGGCGGAATGTTCGGCGAGATCGGCACGTACCTCCCCGGGAGGCGCGTGGCGGGTGTCGCCATCCGCGACGACGCGACCGAGATCCACATCGCCGTGACTCCCGACGCCGTCGTGCGGGAGACGGCCGACGCGGTGCGACGGGCCGTACGCGCAGTCGTCGACGCCCCGGTCCACGTGGTCGTCGAGGACGTCGCGGTGCCGGAGAACGAGGCGGAGTCGAACGATCCTCCCGCGGGTACTCTGCGCCCGTGACCGACGAGCAGCTGCCGCACGCCGACCGCGCCTACCGCGAGGCCCGGCGTGCGGCAGCTCGTGCTCACCACCCCGACGCGGGCGGCGATGCGCAGGCGCTCATCGATGCGCTCCGCGCCGTCGACGCTCGTTACGCCCGGTCGTCGAGTGTCGGGTCGACCCGTGCTACGTCCTCCCCGATCGTCGGACTGTCTCGCAGAAGCCTCCTGACCAGGCGTCTGAAGGCAGTGCGCTCGATGCTCCCGAGTCGACGCACCTACATCGACCTGCCCCGCACCGACATCTCGTAAGTCACCCCACTCTCGATCGGAGCACCATGACTTCCTCCACCATCGGTCTTCTCGCCGGTCTGCTGCTGGCCGTCGCGGCCGCCGCCGGCGGTTTCACCGGCTTCCTCGTCGCACTCGTCCTGGGTGCCATCGGGTTCGCCGTCGGCGCCTATCGCGACGGAAACTTCGACCCCGAGGCACTTCTCCGAGGTCGCGGCCGTGGCTGAGCCTGCCGACCTCCCCGCGTCTGCCGACATCCCCGAGGCCGGCGAGCTCGCCGATCCGGGCAGTCGGGGCACGCTGACAGTGCTCGACCGCGCGGTCGAACGCATCGCCGATGCGTCGCTGACGCGAACCAGCGGTGTCCTCACCGCCGGAGGCAGCTTCGGTCGTCGCCCCTCACGGGTGAAGGTGACCAAGCAGGACGATCACGTCCGTGCAGCGGTCGACGTGACCTCGCGGTGGCCGCTGTCCGCAGCGACCGTCGCCACCGACCTGCGTCGCGACATCGTCCGCGGCATGTCCGAGTCGGGCTTGACCACGGATTCCGTCGATGTCCACGTGGGTGACTTCGGTGACGTCGGGACCGCGTCCACGGCCGCCGACGCGACCACGGTCCCTGCGCCGCGTCCCCTCGCGACCCCGGCAGCGACCCCGCTCGCGATCATCCTGTCTCTTCTGCTGCTCGCCGGAGCTGCAGTCCTGATCCGCGACGGACTGGTCGGGCTGTCGGTGCTGACCGGAAGCGCGTGGACCGCCGATGCGCTCGACGCGATCGACGGCCTCACCGTGCAGTCCTGGATGTTCCCGGTAGGCATCGCCCTCGCGGTGATCGGTGCGCTCCTGGTGCTCGCAGCGCTCAAGTGGCGCGCACGCCGGTACCGCCCCAGCGGCATCGCGGACGACGTGTGGGTGCACAAGTCGGACGTCGCGTCGCTGACCGAGAAGGACGCCGCCCCCACCACGGACAGCGAGGACGCACGATGAAGCGCTCGACCGTGGTCCTCGACAGGCTCGGGGTCCTGATCATCGGCCTCGCCGTCGCCGCTCTCGGAGTCGCCGCAGTGCTGTGGAAGCAGGACCGCCTCGGCATCGAGTCGATCGACGCGTCGTCGGTCGTCGACCTGCAGGATCAGCAGTGGTGGCCGTGGGCGCTCCTGGGCGCAGGCGTTCTGGTGGCACTTCTGGTGCTGCTCTCGTTGCTGCGTCGACTCCCGTCGTCGAGCGGCCGCGACCTCGCGCTTCCCGTGACCGACGAACCCGACGGCACGGTGACGGTCGATCTGCGCGCCGTCACCAAGAAGGCGGCCGAGGCCGCGAGGGCCGTCGACGGCGTGAAGTCCGCACGATCGAGATTCCGTCGCGAACGCATCAGCGGTCGGCGAGTTCCGGTCATCACCGTCATCGCGCGAGCGGAGAAGGGTGCGGCGACGGCCACGGTCGCCCGTGACCTGGGTGACGTCCGCTCCGCAGTGGCATCGGTGGTCGGTGACGACGCCGTCGGCGTGCGGGTGCTCCTGTCCGGTTCGTGACAGACGACTCTTCGTGACAGACGACTAGAGGCTCAGTGCGGTGGCCACCACGGCGAGTGCCCCCGGAACGATCTGGACCAGGGCGCCGCGGAGAAGTCGACGGTCGGTGGCCAGCAGAACACTGCCCGCTCCGACCATCGACCCGGCCGCCAGGAAAATCAGCGCCGCGCCGACGTGGCGGTCACCGGTCACGAGAACGAGGGCACCCACGGCCGCACCCACCGCGAGGAACAGGTTGTAGAAGCCCTGGTTGAAGGCCCATCGCTCGACGACCTTCGCTTCGGCGTCGTCACGGACACCGAAGACGGTGCGTCCACGCGAGCGGAACACGACCGACTCGAGCACGAAGATGTAGGCGTGGAGCAGGGCGGCGATTCCCGCGAGGACGGCGGCGGCGGCGATCATGCGGGTCAGTATGCGCTGTCGGTGCCGACGCGTGTCATGTCCGCGTCACTGTGTTCTGTCACCGACATTCGCGAGGTCCACTGCGAACGCCGTCCGACGCGTACGCTTCGGGCCACGACCAGGGCTGTACATCGTTCGTGACTTCCCAGTCGTTACACAAGATCGATCCGGCGTCGTGTCGACGCCCCTCGTGTCGGGGAGATACACATGCACGACGTCGTGACCAGCCACGCGGTCAACATCGGCCACACCGATCTGATCAGCGCCGTGTTCTGTGACGAGTTCGAGATCGGCGTCGATCACGATGCGCTCGAGCTCATCGGAGCCGGCGACATCGCCCGCTGGATTTCGGACCTTCGTTCGACCGGCCTCTTCCTGCCGGGAGAGATCGCGGCCATCGAGTGTCGGTGGGCCCTCGATCCCGCAGGACTCGTCGCCGCGCTGGTCGGAGAGGTCGACGAGGTCGCACAGCGTCGGACGGCTCACCTCGTCGCTCTGAACGACGACGTCGTCGTCCACGCAGCGGTCGGCTGAGTCGGCCGACGCGGTCAGCGATTCTTGGGCGGGCGGTTCGACTCCGCGCGTCGAGCAGCGTCCTTCTCCTTGACGCGGATCGCTTCACGCTGGACCTCGGCGAAGTTCTCGCGTTCCTTGGTCAACCACGCCGGCTCCGCTGCGATCAGGTCGTCGATCTGCGCCTGAGTCATCGAGTCGGACACATCGTGCCGTGACAACGCCGTGTTGGTGACGCCGAGTTTGCGTGCCACGACATCGCGCGGGAACGGCCCGGCGGTCCACAGCTGTGTCAGCCACTCCGGCGGATCCGCCCGCAGTGCGTCGAGGTCGCCGCGCGAGATGGGCTGCGCACGGAAGTCCTCGGGCGCGGCAGGGAGATAGATGCCGAGCTTGGCGGCTGCCGTCAATGGCTTCATCGTCTGGGCATTCGCATCCTGGCTCACCGCGACATCCTAGCGTCCGCGGTGTGCGACTAGTCTGTGCAGGTGAACGATCCGACGGTCCTGCGCTGGTACATCACGGTCGCCGAGATCCTGGCCTTCGGTCGCGCCGCGAAGGCGCTGAACATCTCCCGGCAACGCCTGAGCGCCGCCGTTCTCGAACTGCAGGACGCCGTCGGCGAACCTCTCTTCGTTCCCGGTGACGGGCCCACCGAACTCACCGATGCGGGGCGCACTCTGTTGGAGCACGCGCGCGAAGTCGTCGCCGAGGACGACCGGGCGCGAGCCGAGGCCGCCGCAGCCGCTCCCACGCTGCCCACGCTCACGGTCGGGTTCGTTCCCGGAGTGACCGTCACCAAGTGGACTCGTATCTGGGCGGAGCGCTTTCCCCGGACGATCCTCGAGACGGTGGTCGTCGAGGAATCCGAGCAGATCACCGCGGTGCGCGAGGGTCGCGTCGACATGTGCTTCGTCCGCGACCCGGGTGACCGGGATGGCCTGCACTGCGTGCCGCTGTATTCGGAGGTGGCAGTGGTCGTGGTCCCCAAGGACCACCCCGCGACGGCCTACGAGTCGGTGACGACCGAAGACTTGAGCGGTGAGACCCTGCAGGAGCTGACGGATCGGTCGGAGCCCACGCTGGACGTCACCCTGGAGATGGTGGCGGCAGGTGTCGGTCCGGTGATCCTCCCGCACTCGCTCGCCCGTCTGCACAGCCGCAAGGATCTCCTCTACCGGCCGGTCAGCGACGCCGACCCCACCGCGATCATGCTGGCCTGGCCGATGGCCGGAGCGCGCGACGAGCCGACCGATTCGCTCGACCTGGCCCAGGAATTCCTCGGCGTCGTGCGCGGGCGAGCGGCACACAGCTCGCGGTCCGAGGTCGAGCGGTCGACCCCTGCCAAGAAGAAGGCGGCACCCGCGAAACGGACTCCGGCGAAGCGGACTCAGGCACCGCGTCGACGACGCTGACATACTTTCTGCAGCGGTGCGTTCGTCCGGAAACGACTCGTCAGTCCCGAAAGGTGTGATCGTGCCCGATCAGGTTGCCCGAACGTCGGATTCACGGAGCAAGCCGGCAATTCTCACGGTGGACGACGATCCGGGTGTCTCCCGCGCGGTAGCCCGTGACCTCCGCCGCAAGTACGGCGAGAACTACCGCATCATCCGGGCGGAGTCCGGTGAATCGGCGCTCGAGGCATTGCGGGAGATCGCACTGCGCGGTGACCAGGTCGCCGTGCTGCTCGCGGACTATCGGATGCCGTCGATGAGCGGTCTCGAGTTCCTCGAACAGGCCATGGACGTGTTCCCCTTCGCGCGTCGCGTGCTGCTGACCGCCTACGCGGACACGGATGCCGCCATCGAGGCGATCAACGTCGTCGACCTCGACTACTACCTCCTCAAGCCGTGGGATCCGCCGGAGGAGAAGCTGTACCCGGTGGTCGACACCTTGCTCGAGTCGTGGCACGCCGCCGACATCCGGCCGATATTCGAAACCAAGGTCGTCGCAGGTCGCTGGGCGTCCCGTTCGTCCGAGATGCGAGAGTTCCTGGCTCGCAACCGACTTCCGTACCGGTGGTTCCTGGCGGACGAGCCCGAGGGTGCTCGACTCCTCGCCGCCGCCGGACACGACGACCGCACGCTTCCCGTGGTCGTGTGCGCCGACGGATCGTGCCTGGTCGACCCCACCGACACCGAGTTGGCCGACTACTTCGGACTGGGAACGACGCCGACGGAAGAGTTCTACGACCTCGTCGTCGTCGGTGGTGGACCCGCCGGACTCGGCGCCGCGGTCTACGGCGCCTCGGAGGGATTGAAGACGGTTCTGGTCGAGCGCACTGCGACGGGCGGGCAGGCGGGCCAGAGCTCACGCATCGAGAACTACCTGGGCTTTCCCGACGGTGTCTCCGGGGCGCAGTTGGCCGAACGTGCGCGTCGGCAGGCGGAGAAGTTCGGCGCCGAGCTGATCACCACGCGTGAGGTCGCCGGCCTCGAAGTGGACGGGCCGGCGCGCCTGGTCCGATTGACCGACGGCACCACCATCGCCGCCCACTCGATCATCCTGGCCACGGGAGTCTCGTACCGTCGGCATCCGGCGGCGGGTGTCGACGACTTCGCGGGTCGCGGCGTGTTCTACGGGTCCGCGGTGACCGAAGCGGTCGGATGCACGGGACAGGACGTCTACATCGTCGGCGGTGCCAACTCGGCAGGGCAGGCCGCGATGTATCTGTCGAAGTGGGCGAAGTCCGTCACCATCGTCGTGCGCGCGGAGTCGCTGGAGGCGTCGATGTCGTACTACCTGGTGCAGCAGATCGAGAAGAACCCCGTCATCTCGGTCCGCTCCTGCACCGAGGTGACCGCCGCGGGCGGCGACGGACACCTGGAACGGATCACGTTGCGCGACAGGGTCTCCGGCGCCGAGGAGACCGTCGACACCGGCTACCTCTTCCTCTTCATCGGGGCGGCGCCGCGGACCGAGTGGCTCGACGGTGTCGTGGTGCGCGACCGACACGGCTTCGTCGTCTCGGGTCAGGACCTCACGGTCGACGGCACTCGACCGCCGGGGTGGTCGGTCGACCGCGCACCGCACCATCTCGAGACCAGCGTGCCCGGAATCTTCGCGGCCGGTGACGTCCGTGCGGATTCCGCCAAACGCGTCGCGTCGGCCGTCGGTGAAGGTGCGATGGCCGTCATGCTCGTCCACCGTTACCTCGCGCAACCCTGAACCTCGCGCACCCTGTGAGAGAGCTGGAAATCATGACCGAACTCGACTGCAGCACCGACGAACTGAAGACGCTCTTCCTCTTCGAGGCTCTCGACGAGCACCAGCTCGCGCAGCTGTGCGAGAACGGGCACGTGGAGATGATCGAGGCCGGTCCCGTGTTCGCCGAGGGTGACGACGCCACGTGCTTCTACGTCCTCCTGGACGGGGAACTGGTGCTGACCAAGATGTCGGGTGGCGAGAAGATCGAGGTCAACCGCACGTCGTCGCGCGGCGTCTACGCGGGCGCGTGGCAGGCGTACCTCGGGGACCGCGCTCCGCAGAAGTACATGTCGGGGATGGACGTGACGCGTCCGTCCCGGTTCTTCGTGCTCGACTCCGAGCGGTTCGGGGACCTGATGCGCGAGTGGTTCCCGATGGCCGTGCACATGCTCGAGGGACTCTTCTTCGGGCAGCAGAACAGCAAACAGGTCATCGACCAGCGGGAACGGCTGTTGGCTCTGGGGTCGTTGTCGGCCGGCCTGACGCACGAGCTGAACAACCCTGCTGCGGCGGCGGTCCGCGCGACGGCGGCACTGCGAGATCGGGTGTCGCACATGCGGCGCAAACTCGGGGTCATCGCCTCGGGTGTCTACGACACCGACTCGCTGACGGGCTTGATCCGTCTGCAGGACGAGGCCGCCGAGCTGGTCGGCAAGGCACCGGATCTGAGTCCGATGGAGGCCTCCGATCGCGAGGACGTGCTCGGTGAGTGGTTCGACGAGCACGGGATCACCGACGGCTGGGATCTGGCTCCCACCTTCGTCCAGGCAGGTATCGACTCGAACTGGCTCGAACGCGTCGCCGCGGACACCGGCAAGGACCTTCTCGAGAGCACGATCCGGTGGCTCAACTACACCATCGAGACCGAGCTGCTCATGAACGAGATCTCCGACTCGACGACGCGGGTGTCGACGCTGGTGAATGCGGCGAAGCAGTATTCGCAGATGGACCGTGCACCCTTCCAGCGCGCGGACCTGCGCGTCCTGCTCAAGAGCACGCTGGTGATGCTCGGACGCAAGATCGGCGACGACATCCGCGTCGTCAAGGATTTCGATCCCGCGCTGCCTCCGGTGGCGGCGTACGCGGCCGAACTGAACCAGGTATGGACCAACCTGATCGACAACGCCGTCCAGGCGATGGGCGGCCGCGGAACGCTCACGCTGAGAACCGCGCGGGAAGGCGAGACGGCCCTCGTCGAAATTTGCGACACGGGCCCCGGGGTGCCCGAGGAGATCCGCTCACGCATCTTCGAACCGTTCTTCACCACCAAACCGGTGGGCGAGGGCACCGGCCTGGGGCTCGACATCTCCTGGCGGATCGTGGTGAAGAAGCACGGCGGCGACCTACGGTTGCTGTCGGAACCGGGGGACACCCGGTTCCAGGTCAGGATTCCGATCGACGGGCCGACCGGCGCGCCGATGCCGACAGCGGAAGAGGAGATCTGATGACTGCAGGAATCGACCCGACGGCGGCGCCGAGCGGACCCGGATGCGCGGACTGCGAGGCCACCGGAGGGTGGTGGGTGCATCTGCGCCGGTGCGCACAGTGCGGTCACGTCGGATGCTGTGACTCGTCACCGTCGCAGCATGCGAGCGCCCACGCCGCCGGCTCCGGACACCCCATCGTGCAGTCGTACGAACCCGGCGAGACCTGGTTCTGGGACTACGTGACGGAGGAAGGTTTCGACGGACCCGAACTGGCTGCGCCGCAGCATCATCCGCTGGACCAGACCGTTCCCGGGCCTGCGTCGCGGGTGCCGTGGGACTGGCAGAACCGCGTCCGCTGACGCGCTGTCGAATCGTTACCTCGTTACTCACCGGTAGGTCATTCGGCGCGGTAAGGTCTGCGGTGCATTGCACGATGCATTCTCTCGCACAGCCTCAGGAGCCGTCCGTGTCGTTTCACTCCACCCAGTCCTTCTTCTCCTCCATCACACGTTCGGATCGAAGTCGCTCTCGTGCAACGCGATTCAGCGCAGCCGTCGCCGTCGGCGCCACCGTCGCCGCCGGCGCGATCCTCGGCACCGGTGTCGCCACGGCCGCCCCGGTCTCCTGCGTCTCGCCGCCGTCGGCCAACGACATCCAGGTGAACGGGACGGCCAGCTGCGGAGCGAAGGCCACCGGCGCCGGTGTCGCCACCTCGTCCGCGGCCGACAGCGGCACCGCGGTCAGCGTCGCCGACGGTGGCCGGTCCACCTCGAACGCGACGGGCTTCGGCACGGCGCTCAGTGCCGTTCTGGGAGCGGGCACCTCGTACTCGTACTCGATCGGCGGCGGTATCTCGCAGTCGTTCGCCACCGACGGCGGCACCTCCATCGCCATCGCCGGCTACGGCGGCGGCGCCACCGCGAGCACGGTCACCGGGGTGGACTGCGCCGGACTGAACTCCTTCGCTCTCGACCTCTCCACCGGACGGTCCTGTATCGCCGGTTCGTAGCCGAGTGAACGACACCGTCCTCGCCGTCGTCTGCGCGCTCGGCGCAGCGCTCTGCATCGCGGTGGGGACGGTGGTGCGTCAACGGTCGGCCTCGGCGGTTCCCGACGACGCCGTCGGGAGGCTGGGACCGATCACCGCGCTGGTGCGCGAACCACTGTGGTGGTTCGGCACCGTCGTGGGCGTCGGGGGATACGCCCTCCAGGCCGCGGCACTCGGTCTCGGCTCTCTGCTGTTGGTGCAACCACTGCTGGTGACGTCGCTCCTGTTCGCTCTTCCTCTCGGCGCACGCTTCTCGGGGCGTGCCGTCGGGGCGAAGGACTGGGCGTGGGCATCGATTCTGACCGCCGCGATCGCGGTGCTCGTCGTGGTCGGCGACCCCCGGCCCGGCGTCGAACGCGCCGAGACGCGCCACTGGATCATCGTGCTGTGCATCGGGCTTCCGTTCGTCGCCGCCTGCGTGGTCGCATCCAGAACGGGGTCACGCTCGCGGCGGGCGCTGTTGCTCGGCCTCGCGGGCGGCGCGCTGTTCGGAGTCGCCGCCGTGCTGACCAAGGCCGTCGTCCATCTCGCCGGGCGAGGCATCGTTCCGCTGATGACGTCGGTCGAGCTCTACGCGCTGATCGGCGTGGCCGTCGTCGCCATCTCCCTGCAGCAGTCGGCATTCCAGGTCGGCGCATTGCAGGCATCGCTGCCGGCCACCACGGTGATGGAACCGATGGTCGCATCGCTGCTGGGCTTCGTCGTCCTCGGCGAATACCTCGACGCGGACCCCGAGGTGACGGCGCTCCTGGTCGCAGCACTGGTCCTGGTGCTGGTGGCGGCCGTCGCGCTCGCCCGGTCGGCGGGAGCGTCCGAGGACGTCGACTCCGCCCATCCTGCCCCGAACCCGGAGCGCCACTAGGCTCGTCGCATGAGTCCGATCGGTGGGGTGCTGTTCGACATCGACGGTGTACTCATGTCCAGCTGGCAGCCCATCTCCGGCGCGGCGGAGACCGTGAAGATCCTGCGGGACCACGACGTCGCGTGCGCCTTCCTGACCAACACGACGTCGAAGACGCGCGAGCAGATCGCCGACGCTCTCGGCGGCTCCGGGATCGAGGTCCACGCCGACGAGATCGTCACCGCCGCAACCCTGACGGCGGACCACCTGCGCACCACGTACCCGGGTGCTCGCTGCGTGCTCCTCAACAGCGGGGTCATCGCCGACGACCTGCCTGGAGTGGAATGGGTCGACACCGATCCCGACGTCGTCGTGCTCGGCGGTGCGGGCGAACAGTTCACGCACGACGCCCTGAGCCGCGTCTACGACTGGATGTGCCAGGGCGTGCCCGTCGTCGCGATGCATCGCAGTCTGATGTGGACCAACGAGAAGGGCCTGCGCATCGACACGGGCATGTATCTGACGGGAATGGAGTCGGCGTCGGGGCGCAAGGCCACCGCCGTCGGCAAGCCTGCACCACTCGGATTCCAGACCTCGGCCGAGCGGATGGGTGTCGACCCGGATCTGGTGGTCATGGTGGGCGACGATCTGGACAACGACGTTCTCGCGGCCCAGGTCGTGGGAATGCGCGGAGTTCTGGTGCGCACGGGCAAGTTCCGTCAGGAGCGACTCGACCGGCACGCCCGCGACCAGTACGCGATGCAGCCCGCCTTCGTCGTCGACTCGGTCGCGGACCTGCCGGCCGTGCTGGACATCGGGGCGTCGTGATCCTGCCCCCGGGGTCCGAGTTCGCGGGTCACCGCATCGAGAGGATCCTGGGGCGCGGCGGCATGAGCGAGGTGTACCTCGTGCACCGGGAGGGCTCCACCGAGCTCGAGACTCTGAAGATCCTGGACGCTGCGGCATCGCAGTCCGAGGTTATCCGGCGCAAGTTCGTCGCCGAGGCGGAACTCGGCGTGCGACTGCGTCATCGGAACATCGTCGCGGTGCACGCCCACGGCGACTGCGACGGCCGACTGTGGATGTCGATGCACTATGTCGACGGATACAGCGCCGCACGGCTGGTGGCGCGCGGCCAGATACCGATGGATGTGCTGCGGGCCGCCCGCATCGTCGACGAGGTGTCGCACGCGCTCGATCATGCGCACGGCGTCGGCGTCGTGCATCGGGACGTCAAGCCCGCGAACATCCTCATCTCGACGGTGGTCGATCCGGGCGAACTCGAACAGGTCCTGTTGTCGGACTGGGGTATCGCGCGCATGGTCGACGAGAGGATGCCGCTGGTGTCCGACGACGGAACCGTCCTCGCGTCCATCGGGTACGCGGCGCCGGAGCTTCTCCGCGGCGAGACGCTGACGGCGCGGACCGACATCTACGCCCTGGGTGCGACGCTCGTCGAACTGTTGACGGGACGCACACCCTTCCCGCTGCCCACACAGTTCGCCGTCATGAATGCGCACCTCACCCGCACACCACCGGACATCAGTACCCGTCGCGCCGATCTTCCGAGGGCAGTCGACGCTGTCGTCCACCGTGCGATGGCCAAGGACCCGGCCGACCGTTTCGGCTCGTGCCACGACATGAGTGTGGCGGTGGCCCGTGCCCTCGAGGGATACGTGCCACCGCCACCGCCGCTACGGCCCTGGTATCGGCGTCGATAGTTACTCGGGTGCTTCGGGATCCACCGGACGGTTCGCGACGACGGGGTACTTGCCCGTGTATCCCATGCGCTCCTCCGCGACGGCCAGCGCCCTCTTGCGCACCAGGAACCATCCGCCGATCAGCAGCGGCACGATGACCACGAGCGTGGCGACGGTCCACGTGCCGATGGGCGCGTCGAGTGCCATCAGCACCAGCACCGCGGCGAGGAACACCAGCGTCGCGTAGCTCGTGTACGGGGCTCCGAAGAGTCGGAACGACGGCCGGTCGAGAATGCCCTTCTTGCTCCAGCGGTAGAGCTGCAGTTGGCACAGCACGATCGTCGCCCACGAGGCGATGATGCCGAGCGCCGACATGTTCAGCACGATCTCGAATGCCTCGCCCGGCTTGAACGCGTTCAGCGCGACGCCGAAGAGTGTCAGAGCCCCGGTGAGGAGGATGCCGCCGAACGGAACGCCGTTCTTGCTCATCTTGGCCGTGAAGGACGGCGCGCTGCCGTTCATGGCCATCGACCGAAGGATCCGGCCCGTGGAGTACAGGCCGGCGTTGAGGCTGGACAGCGCCGCGGTGACCACGACGATGTTCATGATGGTGCCGGCGCCCTCGATGCCGATGCGGGAGAAGAAGGTGACGAAGGGGCTCTCGCCCGACTTGTACGTCGTGTACGGCAGCAGCAATGCCAACAGGACGAGCGAACCCACATAGAACAGTGCGATGCGGACGATGACGGAGTTGATCGCTCGCGGCATCACCTTCGCCGGGTTCTCCGTCTCGCCGGCGGCGGTACCCACCAGCTCGACGGCGGCGTACGCGAAGACGACACCCGAGGTCACGATCACCAGCGGCCAGGCGCCGGTGGGGAACAGCCCGCCACTGCTGGAGATGACGCCGAACCCGGTGGATTGTCCGTCGACCTCGAAGCGGCCCGCGAGGAACACGGTGCCGACGACGAGGAAGGTGACCAGTGCGGCCACCTTGATCATCGCGGCCCAGAACTCCATCTCGCCGAACCACTTCACCGAGACCAGGTTGACCGCGAGCACGATGGCCAGGGCGATCAGCGCGATGGTCCACTGAGGAATGCCCTTGAACGCCCCCCAGTAGTGCATGTAGGTGGCGACGGCGGTGACGTCCACGATCGCCGTCATGGCCCAGTTCAGGAAGTACATCCAGCCCGCGGCGAAGGCTGCTTTCTCCCCGTAGAACTCTCGGGCGTAGGAGACGAAGGACCCGGAGGACGGGCGGTGCAGGACCAGCTCGCCGAGTGCCCGGAGGATGAAGAAGACGAAGACGCCGCAGACGGCGTAGACGATGAAGAGGCCGGGGCCTGCGGATTCGAGTCGGCCGCCCGCTCCGAGGAACAGGCCGGTGCCGATGGCGCCGCCGATCGCGATCATCTGCAGCTGGCGCGGTTTCAGACCCTTGTCGTAGCCCTCCTCCTCGTGGGCCATCGCGGAATTGTCATAGGTGGTGTCGACTGCATCGGACACGGTGATGTCCTTTCGTCCGCGCGGGTAGGCGTGTTCGGTTTGTCCGATTCGGTTCTGCCACCGAGGAACTCGGCGCTCGTGCGATCTTTCTCCTCCGGTGTTCCGTCGTCGTTCCCGCGCGTGAACACCGTGTGAATCCCTGCTCCTTGCACTCGACCACCCCGAGTGCTAGAAATCTGTTTGGCACTCGCGTACTGTGAGTGCCAGGTCGACGAGGTGAGATCGGGAATCATCGACACCCCTGATCGTCCGTCGCGGGCACCGACTCGGCCGGATGTGGAAATGGAGCGACCCACCCGTGGTCGCTCGCGTGTCACCCCCAATCCGGAGGATCACTTCGCAATGGCCAAGATCATCGCGTTCGACGAAGAGGCACGCCGTGGCCTCGAGCGAGGCCTCAATGCCCTCGCCGACGCAGTCAAGGTGACGTTGGGCCCCAAGGGTCGCAACGTCGTACTCGAAAAGAAGTGGGGCGCCCCCACGATCACCAACGACGGTGTTTCCATCGCCAAGGAGATCGAGCTGGACGACCCCTACGAGAAGATCGGCGCAGAGCTGGTCAAAGAGGTTGCCAAGAAGACCGACGACGTTGCCGGTGACGGAACCACCACCGCGACCGTCCTCGCTCAGGCACTCGTCCGCGAAGGCCTGCGCAACGTCGCAGCCGGCGCGAACCCGCTCGGCCTCAAGCGCGGCATCGAAGCAGCGGTCGCCGCTGTCACCGAGTCCCTGCTCGCGTCCGCCAAGGAGATCGACACCAAGGAGCAGATCGCTGCTACCGCTGGTATCTCCGCAGGCGACGCGTCCATCGGCGAGCTCATCGCCGAGGCCATGGACAAGGTCGGCAAGGAAGGCGTCATCACGGTCGAGGAGTCCAACACCTTCGGCCTGCAGCTCGAGCTCACCGAAGGCATGCGCTTCGACAAGGGCTACATCTCCGGCTACTTCGTCACCGATGCAGAGCGCCAGGAAGCCGTCCTCGAAGACGCGTACATCCTGCTCGTGAGCTCCAAGGTGTCGACGGTCAAGGATCTGCTTCCCTTGCTGGAGAAGGTCATCCAGTCCGGCAAGCCGTTGCTGATCATCGCCGAGGACGTCGAGGGCGAAGCTCTCTCCACCCTCGTGGTCAACAAGATCCGTGGCACCTTCAAGTCCGTCGCCGTCAAGGCACCGGGCTTCGGTGACCGCCGCAAGGCACAGCTCGCCGACATCGCCATCCTCACCGGTGGAGAGGTCATCAGCGAAGAGGTCGGCCTCTCCCTGGAGACCGCCGGACTCGAGCTGCTCGGCACCGCACGCAAGGTCGTCATCACCAAGGACGAGACCACCATCATCGAAGGTGCCGGCGACGCCGACGCCATCGCCGGTCGTGTCTCGCAGATCCGCGCCGAGATCGAGAACTCCGACTCGGACTACGACCGCGAGAAGCTGCAGGAGCGCCTGGCCAAGCTGGCCGGTGGCGTTGCAGTCATCAAGGCCGGAGCTGCGACCGAGGTCGAGCTCAAGGAGCGCAAGCACCGCATCGAAGATGCCGTGCGCAACGCCAAGGCTGCTGTCGAAGAGGGCATCGTCGCCGGTGGTGGCGTGGCTCTGCTGCAGTCCGCTCCCGCGCTCGAGAACCTCAACCTCACGGGTGACGAGGCAACCGGCGTGAACATCGTTCGCGTCGCCCTCGAAGCACCGCTGAAGCAGATCGCGTTCAACGCCGGCCTCGAGCCCGGCGTCGTCGCGGAGAAGGTCCGCAACCTCCCGCTGGGACACGGCCTCAACGCCGCGACCAACGAGTACGAGGACCTGCTCGCTGCCGGCATCAACGACCCGGTCAAGGTCACCCGCTCGGCACTGCAGAACGCAGCGTCGATCGCGGCTCTGTTCCTCACCACCGAGGCCGTCGTCGCCGACAAGCCCGAGAAGGCCGGAGCGCCTGCAGGCGATCCGACCGGTGGCATGGGCGGCATGGACTTCTGAGTCCAGCTCTGTCGTAGAAGCCCGGCCCACCTTCTGGTGGGCCGGGCTTTTCCGTGTTCGGATGTAGGCCATGAGAATGCTGTTCATCCACGGTGCCGGCGGCGAGGACGACGATCTGCCGCTGGCCGAGGGGCTCGGCTCCCTGCTCGGTGCGGCCGTCGACATGCCGCGCATCCCGGACGACGACATGTCCGTCGATGCGTGGGCGGCGTACGTGCGCCGCGGGCTCGATGCCGGACCCGACATCGTCGTCGCCCACTCCTTCGGCGCCACCGTCCTGCTGCACGTGCTCGCCTCGGTCCCGTTTCCCGCCGCCACGCTGCTGGCAATGCCCGACTGGACTACGTCCGGCTGGGACGTTCCTCAGTACGAATACTCCGCGCCGCTCGGGGTGTCTCTGTCGCTGCACCACTGCCGCGACGACGAGGTGGTCCCCTTCTCACACCTCGCCCTCGCCTCCGCGACACTCCCCGATGCTCGGGTGGTCGAGCACGAGAACGGTGGGCATCAGTTCGAGGGGGTGCTCGGGGAGGTGGCGGCCTCGCTGCACGTGTAGGCACCCGATCGTCGGTAATTCTGCGAAGTGGCAGATTCGAGTGCGATCGGGTGCAGTCACGTGCGTCGTCGAGCCGAGGATCGTCGACGGCGCACGGTGGCGACTATCTCGTCCGCGACAACGTCGACGTGTGCGGACACGGTCGCTGCGGAATATCGCAGCACCATCCATTCATCGAGCACCAGTGCATTCTGACGGCGCCGGTCACTGGTGAAGACGGCGCCGGCAGTGTGGAATTCGCGTCCGTCGACTTCCACGATCACGCGAGCTCGCCGATCCACCAGGTCTCCGTAGTACGGACCGACCTTGCCGTTGATCTCCATGTGGAGGTTCCGGGCGGTGAGCGCCCTGGCAACCTTCCGTTCGGGTTCGGACAGTGTGTTCGGGCATGCACGCCGCAACTGGACGCGCAGCATCCGCATGCCCGTCTTCCCGGCTGCCTCGTCGCAGAGCTGTGCCAGAGAACGCCAGCTCACCGCTCGTGACAGTGCACTGTCGATCACCTTCTCGAACCGAGGCTGACTCAACGTGCCCGCGACGTCGAGGATCGCGTGCTCGATCGACACGACAGGTGTGTCCCCCAACCATCGGACGTTCGTGAGGGTTCGGCGATGCAATTTCAGCCAGTCGGGACCTCTCGCGGTGCCGGTCCTCGGAAGGGTGGCGTGCACGATGCCGGGCTCGGGGAGGAGGTCCCACATCCACGCCGCGGTGTCGTGGCTGAACACTGCGTCGGGCTTCCAGAGCCTCACTGCCTCGCATCGTGTCGTGTACGTAGGCACTTCCGACGAGAGACACCGGGAAGCACACGGTGAAGAGCGCCGCGTGCGGCCCGCCGGCTCACCGTCGAGCCGTCGATTCCGCCGGCGATGAGCTGGTGCCAGGTGAACACGTCCATCGCAACAGTGTCGCGACGCCCGTAGCGGCGGTACTCCCACCAGGAGGTGCCCCTGTGGACTACCGATCGCTCATCAACAGCGCTCCAGCGGCTGTTGCATCTGGTGCCACATTATGGTGCCGGAATCTGCCTTTCCGCTGATTCGTGCGCGATCGGGTGCACTGACGTGCGGTCAGCGGCCGGGTACGTAATGCCGGGGGTTGTCCCGACGGCTGAGGGGCGGCAGATTGCGGTCGGGGGTCTCCGCGAGCGGCGAGTTCGCGGGCTGTCGACCGGCAGCGATGTCGACGCCGGCTCGGGCGCGGGGATGCATACGCCGGCGCGCCGGGACCATGCGGAAGGCGAGGTTCACCAGTGTGCCGACACGGCGAAGCCACCGCTCGTCCCTGTCGGTCCAGTTGTAGCCCAGGAGATCTCGGACCGCCGGGTCGTAGAGGCCGACAGTCATCCGGACCGCGGACTTCTCGATGCCGGGGAGCAGCAGCCCCCACAACCGCCTGGGCAGCCAGGGGAGGAAGGGTGGCCGGGGGAGGGCGGACATGTCGAGCACCGAGCGTGCGGCGGCGGTGTCCTCGAGCACCTCGCGGCACATGTGGTCCCAGTAGCGCTGGAAGTCGGGCCAGGTCTCGGGAACCGGGCGCATGCTCATGCCGTACAGGGAGTACCACTGCCGGTGTTCGACGAACAGTTGCTCACGCTCGGCCTCGGTGATGCCACCCATGAAGTAGTCGGCGGTGAGCATCGTGCCGACGAAGAACGTGGCGTGCGCCCAGTAGAAGACGTCGGGATCGAGGGCGTGGTACGGCTTCCCGTGGGCGTCGAGACCGCTGATGTCCTTGTGATAGTAACGGATTCGAGCGCCGGTGTCCGCGGCACGGTCGCCGTCGAAGACCACGCCGCCGATCGGGTACAGCGACCGCATCACGCGCTGCCATCGCTCGGACTCGAAGGTCGAGTGCTCGGTCACGGCAGCGCCGAGGGCCGGGTGCATGTTCTGCATGGAGCCGGCCCAGGGCCCCTGCAGCATGCCGCGCCAGTCCCCGAAGTATCGCCAGGTAAGTGACTCCTGCCCCAACGGCTGACTACGCATGTTGTCACCGTAGGGTCCTGGGTGGACGGTCGTCAACAGTGAGGTGTCGCAACGTGACCACGCTCGAGGCCCGACGGGAGCAGCGGCGCGCAACCCTGCTGGCGGTCGGGGTGGAACTTCTCGGCTCGGTCGGTCGGCCCGCGGTCACCGTGCGCTCGGTGTGTTCGCGCGCCTCGCTCACCGAACGCTACTTCTACGAGAACTTCACCGATCGGGACACGTTCGTGCGCACCGTCTATCGCGAGGTCGCCGAGGGTGCGCGCGAGGCACTGGTCACGGCCGTGGGTCAGGCCCGTCGCCCGGACGAGCGCGCCCGCCGCGCCGTCACGGCGTTCGTCGAGTTGATGATCGACGAACCGGCTCGTGGCCGAGTGCTTCTGACAGCGCCGTTCGTGGATCCTGCATTGAGCACGCTGGGCATGACGACGATGCCCGTCTTCGTGTCGGTGGTGGGCGAGCAGCTCGAGTCCGACGAGGTTGACCGGCAGTTGACGGCGACCGGCGTCGTGGGGGCGCTCACGGCTCTGTTCACGATGTACCTCGACGGCGGAATCGAGGTCGATCGACAGCGGTTCGTCGACCATTGCATCGATGTCGTCACCTCGGCCGGCCGCGGTGGTCGACGGGCATGATGGACCCATGGCACCAGTGATCAGCACCGTCAGGGCCGGGGTTCTCGACGTCGCCTACGAGCGCCACGGCGATCCGGCGGGGCGGACTGTCGTACTGCTGCACGGCTTCCCGTACGACCCCCGCTGCTTCGACGATGTCGCGCGCATCCTGGCGAAGCAGGGGTTCGATGTGGTCGTTCCGTATCTGCGCGGCTTCGGCCCGACACGCTTTGCCGACGCAGAGGCGATGCGGTCGGGAGAACAGGCGGCACTCGGCCACGACCTGCGTGACCTGATCGCGGCGCTGGACCTCGACCGGCCACTCGTCGCCGGGTACGACTGGGGCGGCCGGGCCGCGTGTGTCGTCGCCGCCGTCTGGCCGGAATCGGTGTCGGGTCTTCTCAGTGTGTCCGGGTACCTGGTGCAGGACCGCGCGGCGGCTGCGACGACCCCGGCGCCACCGCATCTGGAGAAGCGGTACTGGTACCAGTACTACCTTCATTCGGAGCGAGGTCGCGCCGGTCTGGCGGCGTACCGCGCGGAGATCGCACAGACACTGTGGACCGACTGGTCGCCGACGTGGAGGTTCGGTGACTCCGAGTTCGCCGCCACGGCGCCGTCGTTCGACAACCCGGATTTCGTGGACGTAGCCGTTCATTCGTACCGCCACCGGTACGACCTGGCACCGGGTGACGCGGCGTACGCCGAGACCGAACAGCTGTTGGCGACGCAACCGCGAATCACGGTGCCCACCATCGTGATCGATCCGACGGAGGACACCGTGGCGGCGCTGTACGGAGTATCCGACCACTCGGCGCACTTCACCGATCTGATCGACGTCCGCGCCGTCGACGCCGGGCACAATCCGCCCCAGGAACTCCCGGGACAATTCGCCGACGCCGTCCGGACGCTGGCGGAGAACTAGTCGACTGCGAGCTCTCCCAGCTCGTTCCAGTCCGTACCGTCCACTTCCTGGCTGATGATCTTCGGGGTCTCCTGCAGGTACGGCGGGAGGTCCTTCTGCGCCTGCTTGAAATGGTCCGACTGGACGTGGGCCGCGCCGGCATCGGGATCGCGGAATGCCTCTACCAGGACGTACTCGGTGGGGTCGTCGAGCGTGCGCGACCAGAAGTACCAGAGGCATCCCTCTTCCGCCTGGCACGCCTCGGTGAAGGCGCGCGAGATCTGCGGCCAGTCGTCGGCGTGCTCGGGCTTCACTCTGAACTTGGCGGTGATGAAGATCAACGGGGCTCCTTCGAACGAGCGGACGGGTCGACTCCCTGTGTACCCCCTCGGCCCGCACTAGTATCGCGAATATGGCAGCCACGTCACCGGCGATCGAGCTCGATGTCCGCGGACGCACGGTGCGGGTGTCCAACCCCGACCGCGTGTACTTCCCTGCGAGCGGTGCCACCAAGCGCGATCTGGTCGAGTACTACCTGTCCGTGGGGGACGGCATCGTGCGCGCACTTCGCGAGCGGCCGTGCATGATGCACCGCTTCCCGGACGGGCTGGCGGGGGAGAAGGTGCACCAGAAGCGCCTGCCCAAGGGTGCTCCGGACTGGATGGAGACCGTGAAGGTCACCTTCCCGCGCTACAACCGCACCGCGGACGAACTCTGCGTCACGGAACTGGCGCACGTGATCTGGGCCGTGCAGATGTCGACGGTGGAGTTCCATCCATGGAACAGTCGCCGCGCCGACGTGGAGAGTCCGGACGAGTGGCGGATCGATCTGGATCCGATGCCCGACTGCTCGTTCGACCGGGTGCGACGGGTCGCGGGTGTCGTTCACGAGGTGCTGGACGAACTGGGCGCTGTGGGATGGCCGAAGACGTCGGGTGGCAACGGGTTACACGTCTATGTCCGTATCGCCCCGGATCACGGGTTCAAGGATGTGCGCAGGGCTGCACTGGCGTTCGCCCGCGAGGTCGAGAGGCGCGCACCCGAGGACGTGACGACGACGTGGTGGCGCAAGGATCGCGATCCTTCGAAGCTGTTCGTCGACTACAACCAGAACGCGCGGGATCACACCATCGCCAGCGCGTATTCCGTGCGCGGGAATCAGGATGCGACCGTGTCGACTCCGATCACGTGGGACGAGATCGCGGACGTCGAGCCCGGTGACCTGACGATGTACACGGTGCCCGCGCGGTATGCCGACCTGGGCGATCTGCACGCCGGCATCGACGATGCCGTGTACTCGATCGAGCCGCTGATCGAATGGGCTGAGCGCGATGAGCGGGAGGGGCTCACGGAGCCGGAGGAGTGAGCCCACCGATGATTTCGGCGGCCGCTCGCCGACCGGACCGCACGGCTCCGTCGAGGTAGCCCGGCCAGCGGTCCGCCAGATCCGTTCCCGCCCAGTGCACTCGGCCGGTGGTCAGGTCGGCGGGCTCGAAGATTCCGCCGTACGGGGGGATGGCGGTGGGTGCGCCGCCCAGCCACGGTTGCTCCGACCAGGTGATGTCGTCGACCAGGCGTGGGGACGCCGCATGCGCGCCGAACAGGCGGACCAGCTCCGCGACGACGACCTCACGACGGTCACTGCGGGAGAACAGGTCCGACGCCGCTCGCCCACCGCTGAAGGCGACGAGGACACCGGGGGAGGCCGCGCCGGGGTTACCGTCGACGACCATCTGCACGGGTCCGTCGACGTCGAGGACGGTTCCGGTGAGACCGTCCTCGCGCCACCACGGTCTGTCGTACACGACGATGGTCTTCGCGTACTCGCCCATGCGCGAGTTCCGCATCCGGTCACCGGCAGGGAGTGCGCCGTCGATGTCCGCAGCGCGGGGCAGGGGTACCGCGATCACCACGGCGGACGCTCGTAGAGTTCCGTCCTCGGTGACGACGTCGACTCCCGACCCATCGGACCGGACGGCGGTGACCGGTCGCCGTAGACGAGGCTCCGACGAGAGTTGCTGCGCCACAGCGGCGACGAGGGCCCCGGCGCCGTCCACGAAGTACCGCTCCTGCGCACCGTCACGTACTTCCGCGATCGCGCGCAGGCTGCCGGCCGCCCGCAGGTACTCGAGCGCGGCGCGGGCCGGGACCTCGTCGGGGTCGGCTCCGAAGATCAGGCGATAGAAGCAGGTGAGGATGTCGCGCCCGTACGCGGACCGGAACAGTCGATCGCCGATCTCGTTCGACATGTCGTGCTCGCCGGGACGCCAGGCGTCGAGTACGGGGAGCGGGGTACTGCGGCTGCGTCGCACTGCCACGTCCAGTCCGGCGATTCCGAGTCCCACCGGCAGCCACTCCCGTGCCGGTATCGGTGGCACCTGCCCGTGATATCGGAGGACGCGTCCAGCGGCAGCGAAGAGTTCGTCGGCACCACGTCGACGACGCGGTTCGGGTGCTGTGGCGACGCCGAGCTCGTCGGCCAGGTCCAGGACAGCCGTCTGATCCCCGCCGACCCAGTGAGCGCCGTAGTCGACGTGGTGCCCGTCGACATCACGGGTGAGCACCTTCCCGCCGATGCGATCGGCGGCCTCGAGCACCGTGACGGACCGACCCGCTCGCTCCAGCTCCAGTGCAGCGACGAGCCCGCTGAGTCCCGCCCCGATCACGATCACGTCCCCCGACATGGGGCCCACCCTACGGGCGGGCCCCATGTTTGTGGGTCACATCGTGCGGGTCAGGCGCTCCGCCAACAGCTTTGCGAACGACGCCGGATCCTCGAGTTCGCCGCCCTCGGCGAGCAATGCGGTGCCGTAGAGGAGCTTCGCGGTCTCGGCGAGAGCCATGTCGTCCTTGTGCTCGGCATGGGCCGTCTCCAGAGCCGTGACCAGGGCATGATCCGGATTGAGTTCCAGGATGCGTTTGGTCTTCGGCACGGGCTGACCGGACGCCCGGTACATCTTCTCGAGCTGGGGGCTCAGCGAGAAGTCGTCACCGACGATGCACGCGGGTGATGTGGTCAGGCGTGAGGACAGACGGACCTCCTTGACGTCGTCGGACAGCGTCTCGGCCATCCAGGTGGTGAGGTCGGCGAACCGAGCCTTCTGTGCGTCCTTCTCCTCGGATTCGGCCTCGTCGTCGCCCAGGTCCACGGCGCCCTTGGCGATGGAGCGGAACGGCTTCCCGTCGAACTCGGGGACGGACCCGGTCCACATCTCGTCGACGGCGTCGGTGAGGATCAACACCTCGAGCCCCTTGGCAGTGAATGCCTCCATGTGCGGGGAGTTCTCCACCTGCTGACGCGACTCGCCGGTCATGTAGTAGATCGCGTCCTGGCCGTCCTTCATACGAGAGACGTACTCCGCCAACGTGGTCGGCTTCTCGTCGCTCTGCGTCGTCGCGAAGGACGACAGCCCGAGGATGGTCTCCTGGTTGTCGTGGTCGGACAGCAGCCCTTCCTTGAGGGCACGGCCGAATTCACCCCAGAACGTGCTGTACTTCTCCGGCTCGTTCGCCTGCAGGTCCTTGACGGTGCTCAGCACCTTCTTGGTCAGGCGGCGACGGATCGCGCGGATCTGGCGGTCCTGCTGCAGGATTTCACGAGAGACGTTGAGCGACAGATCGGCTGCGTCGACGACACCCTTGACGAAGCGCAGGTACTCGGGCACGAGTTCCTCGCAGTCGTCCATGATGAAGACGCGCTTGACGTACAGCTGGATACCGATCTTCGATTCGCGCATGAACAGGTCGAACGGCGCACGCGACGGAATGAACAGCAGCGCTTGGTATTCGAAGGTGCCCTCGGCCTTCATGGGGATGACCTCGAGCGGCTCGTCCCATGCATGGCTGACGTGGCGGTAGAACTCGGTGTACTCCTCCTCGGAGACGTCGTCCTTCGACCGCGTCCAGAGCGCCTTCATCGAGTTGACGGTCTCGTCCTCGAGCACCGTCGTGGCGTCGTCGCCCTCGCCGGTGGTCTTCTCGACCTGCATACGGATGGGCCATGCGATGAAGTCGGAGTAGCGCTTGACCAGCTCCCGGATCTTGTGTTCCGAGGTGTAGTCGTACAGGTGGTCCTCGTCGTCGGCCGGCTTGAGGTGCAGCGTCACGGCACTGCCCTGGGGCGCGTCGGGAACCTCCTCGATCGTGTACGTGCCTTCGCCGCTGGACTCCCAGCGCGTGGCGGTCTCCTCACCGGCGCGACGGGTGACGAGGGTGACCTTGTCGGCCACCATGAACGTGGAATAGAAGCCGATACCGAACTGGCCGATCAGTTCTTCCGATGCCGCGGCGTCCTTGGCTTCCTTGAGCTTCGCCCGGACCTCGGCCGTGCCGGACTTGGCAAGCGTGCCGATCAGATCGACGACCTCGTCGCGGGACATGCCGATGCCGTTGTCCCGCACCGTGAGGGTGCGGTTCTCCTTGTCGATCTCGAGGTCGATGTGCAGATCGGTGGTGTCGGCGCCGAGATCCTTGTTCTGGAACGACTCGAGGCGCAGCTTGTCCAGCGCGTCCGACGAGTTCGACACCAACTCGCGCAGGAACGAGTCCTTGTTGGAGTAGACCGAGTGGATCATCAGATCCAACAGCTGCCGGGTCTCGGCCTGGAACTGCATTTCTTCGACGTGCGCGGTCACGTGACTCCCCTGATCGAAACAAGTGCCTGGTGGACCCTCGTATTTTACGGCAACCGTGCATGCGGTTCCGCACGCCTCTTCCCCCGTAACAATCCGCGCGGTACGGTTCGCGAAGGCCGGGACTCTCTCATCGGAAGGTGTATGTCATGGTGCGAATCGGAGTGCGACGAATGATCGGTGGGGTGCTCGCCGCCGGAGCGGTCACGGCGGGATCGGTGCTGGCAGGGGCGGGAACTGCTTCGGCGGCGCCGACGTACATCGGGCCGTTGTACTACGAGGTGGTGCCGGGGATCTTCCCCTCGTGTCCGGATGTCGCTGCAGCAGAGCGCGCCAAGGGCACGACCATCCTGGTCGACTGCATCCGCTGGGTCGGACCTCAGCGTGGCTTTTCGTTCACTCCGTACCAACTCATCGCCGGCATCGCGCCGATCGACGGTAGTTAGCCCAGTCGTGGCCTGATCGTGACCTGAGCGAAGGTAACCATCGTCGTAAAAAGACCGATAGGTATGCCAGAGGGGGCGGCGACGGGCCGGCTCCGGACAGGAGTCGACATGCCACTCTCGACGAGCACACGGGCCGCCATCGCGGCCGCCATGATCGCCGGCGCCGCGGTGCTGGGAGCCTGTTCCGCTTCAGACGAGACGAGGTCCGCGACGGCGGTTCCGGCGCCCGCACCGACATCGGTCGTGGCTGCGACCGAGGTGCCCACCGATGCAGCGTCGGATCAGCCGGGCGCAGAGGAACAGCCGGTCGAGCAGTCGCCGTCGGCAGAGTCGGCTGAGTCGGCAGACCCGGCGGACGCACTCCCGCGTCCGGGGTCGCAGGAGGTGTCGGTGGACCCCGAACTGTTCCGCGACAGCGGCGGGGCCGGTGAGGGGTACTACTTCCGGACACCGTCGGGGAATGTCTCATGCGGACTCTTCCCGAACGGAACGTCGGTGGGATTCCTGGGATGCCAGGCCGTGTCCAGTGTCGCTCCCGATGAGGGCGAAGTCTGCTCGAACGGTCCGACCAGCAAGTACGCCGTCCGTGTGGAGAGCACCGGGCCGATCCACTACTGCTCGAATCAGGGCTATTTCACCGGTTCGGAGAACATCCGCACCCTGCAGTACGGCGAGGTGATCAACACGGGACAGAGCTTCTGCGTCTCCCGCGAAGACGGGGTCGCCTGCGCCCGTGTCGGCTCGAACGCCTTCTTCCTCTCACGAGAGAAGAACATCACCCTGCGATGACGTCGGTCATCGCTCGTCGATCGTGGTGCGGATCAGAGTGGTCGACGGCGTCCTCGGTGTGGACCCGAACCCGAAACGCACCGGTGGATCGACGTCGCTCAACGGGCCCAGGTCGTCGCCCTTCCACGACGCGGTCGTGGCGGTGATGTGGTGCTGCCCGTGGGCCCCGTAGTACTCGCGACGCCCGCCGCCCGCGGTGCCCTTGGTCCGCACACCGCGTAGGGCGACGCGGGCGATCGGGTCGCTGATCGTGCAGAACCAGGGTGAGGTGACCACTGCCGTCGGCGCGACCGAGAGCAGTCGACCCAGCAGTGTCGGGCCGCCGATCCGGAACGACACCTCGAGATCGCCGGCCGAGACGCTGACGCTGTCCCCTCTGCGGTGATAGGAGACGCCCGTGATGGTCGTCGTGTCGAACCGGTAGGTCGCGGTGACGAACTCGCGGACCGCGTCGGACGGGGCGAGGAGCAGACGCTCGCCGTCGGCGAACTCGACCATGACGTCGGTGAAGTCGCCCAACGGCGACGACGTCCAGTGGCCGACGACGATCCTGGTGCCGGTGGAGGTGCCGAGTCCGGAGATGTCGCCGTCGAAAACCGATCGAGTCACCGGCCCGACAGTAGCGCCGACGCGGCTCTGTGAGGCGATCGAGGTTCGGGCGAGCCCCCGACTGGGCATCATGGGGGTATGGCTGACACAGCAACATCCGAATCCGGCGGGGCGCCGACCATCTTCGTACTCTTCGGGGCGACCGGAGACCTGGCCAAGCGCATGGTGCTCCCTGCGTTCTACGAACTGGCGCAGGAGGGATTGCTGCCCGACGAATGGGCGTTGGTGGGCAACGGTCGCGGGAGCAAGACCGACGACGAGTTCCGCGAGCACATCCGCGCGGCGCTCGACGAGTTCGGCCCGTCGGAAGGTGTCCACACCGTGGACGAGAAGGTGTGGTCCTCGTTCGCCTCTCGGGTCAGATTCGCCGGCAACGGTTTCACCGCCGACGACCCGGGGGACATGCTGTCCGTCCTCGGGGACGTCAAGGACGAGCTCGGTGGCGATCCGCAGTTGGTGCACTACATCGCCCTGCCGCCGTCGACGTTCATCGACTACACGAAGGCACTCGGCGCGCACGACCTGACCGAGGGCGCGCGAGTGGTGTACGAGAAGCCCTTCGGCACGTCGCAGGAGAACTTCGAGAAGCTCGACGAAGCGGTGCACGAATTCGTCGACGAGAAGCAGGTCTACCGGATCGACCACTTCCTCGGGAAGGAGAACACTCAGAACCTGCACATCCTGCGATTCGCGAACGGGATGATCGAGGGCATCTGGAACCGCGAGCACGTGGAGCAGGTGCAGATCGACGTTCCCGAGACTCTCGACATCGACGACCGCGCCGAGTTCTACGACGCGACGGGTGCGGTCCTGGACATGCTGGTGACGCACCTGTTCCAGGTGGCGGCCGAGGTGGCCATGGAGCCTCCGCTGAGTCTCGGAGCCGACGACCTGCAGACTGCTCGGGAATCGGTGATCGCGGCGTTCCGCCCGCTGGACACCTCCGAGGTCGTGTTGGGCCAGTACCGCGGATACACCGATGTCGAGGGAATCGACGACTCGTCGACGACCGACACGTTCGTCGCCGCGCGGATGTGGGTGGACACCGACCGGTGGCGCGACGTTCCGTTCGTCCTGCGGACCGGCAAGATGCTCGGCACCAGCACTCAGCGTGTGTCGCTGGTCTTCCGTCGACCGGAAGGCCCGGTCAAGCACCTTCCTGCCGACGGCGCAGTGCTGACGTTCGATTTGAAGGGTGACGGCCGAGTCGACATCGCCATGACCGTGAAGGAGCCCGGTCCGGGCGAGGACCTCGGGATCGGGCGCATGTCCCTCGACCTGTCGACGGTGTCCGACACGGAACCGTTGTCGCCGTACTCCCGCCTCATCCTGGACGTGCTGGAAGGTGACCGATCGCTGTTCACCCGTCCCGACGGTCTGGCGCACGTGTGGGATGTCGCGGCACCGTTGCTGTCCGATCCCCCCGCCGTCATCTCGTACGAACCGGGATCCATGGGCCCCGAGGAGGCCGACGAGTTGGCCTCGCCGTGCGGGTGGTTAGTCACCGCGGACCAGTAAATGGCCGGTACTTCGAGCCACATCGGGAATCCGGACTTTTACGGCGAGAAACCATTCCTGACCTTTCGGTCACCAATAGTGTCGTGCCACGGTCAGGGTGGCCGACGCCGCGCACCGCGTGGCGTGTGAGGAGGGATCAACACATGCCGATACTCGATCTGATTCTGGGTGGCGCCACCGGCGACGGGATCCTCGGAGGCGCTCTCGACTCCCTGCTGGGCAATTTCGGTGACATCCTCGACGGACTTCTTGGTAGCGGCGGCACCGGCAGCGGTAGCTGAACGATCGCCCCGCGCGATGGTCATGCTCTGGGTACGAGCATGACCATCGCGAGGTAGAGCAGGACGACGGTGCCGAAGGAGACGAGGGCGCCCACCACGGTGAGGGCCCGAACGAGGCTCGGGTCCCACCCGGTGTAGTCCGCGACACCACCGCACACGCCGGCGATCCACTTGTCGTCCCTGCTGCGGAGTAGCTGTGTAGTGGGTTCTGCGGGTACATGATTCGTTGTCATGACTCGACTGTGCGCCACACGAGGGCGCCGTACCATCGGGGATCACCCCCAGAAGCACCCTGATGTTCGCCGCACCGGCTGTTCATCTTCGCAACACCGTCCCGTTCCCGACGGCTCGTACCGTGCTCTGTCGTGACCGCTCTCGATGACGAACTGATGTCCCGGATGGTCGACCTCGCCGACACCTCGGCGTTCTCCGTGCGTGACGACGATGACGACGACCCTGTGCTGATCACCCCGCACGGCGATCCCGTGGACACCTGGCGTCAGGCGTACCCGTATTCCGAGAGGCTGTCCCGGCCGGAATACGAAGGGACCAAGCGTCTCCTGCAGATCGAGTTGCTCAAACTGCAGATGTGGATCAAGGAGACCGGTGGCCGCCACGTCATCGTCTTCGAGGGTCGGGACGCTGCCGGCAAGGGTGGCACCATCAAGCGGTTCATGGAGCACCTCAATCCTCGCGGTGCTCGTGTCGTCGCACTCGAGAAGCCGTCGCCGCGTGAGTCGACGGAGTGGTACTTCCAGCGCTACGTCACTCATCTGCCGGCCGCTGGTGAGCTGGTTCTGTTCGACCGTTCCTGGTACAACCGCGCCGGGGTGGAGCGCGTGATGGGGTTCTGCAGCGACGAGCAGTACGGGCGGTTCCTCGCTCAGGCACCGCTGTTCGAGCAGATGCTGGTCGACGACGGAGTGCAGCTGACCAAGTTCTGGTTCTCGGTGTCGCAGCTCGAGCAGCGCACCCGGTTCGCCATCCGGCAGGTGGACCCCGTCCGCCAATGGAAACTCTCCCCGATGGACCTGGCGTCGCTGGACAAGTGGGATGCGTACACCAGGGCCAAGGAAGACATGATCCGGTTCACGCACACCGATCACGCACCGTGGACCACGGTCAAGAGCAACGACAAGAAGCGTGCCCGTCTCGAGGCCATGCGGTACGTCCTGGACAAGTTCGACTACGCCAACAAGGACCACGAGGTGGTCGGTCGCCCCGACCCGTCGATCGTGGGACTCGCGGAGCCCGACACCGACTAGGAGTCACCGCCTCCGAGGGTGCGCCACAGAAACGTATACGCCAGAGCGGATTTGAACGCGGCCTGGGCATTGTCGGCAGCCCCGCCGTGGCCGCCCTCGATGTTCTCGTAGTAGGACACGTCGTAGCCGTACTCCTCGAGCAGCGCGTCCATCTTCCTGGCGTGACCGGGATGCACGCGGTCGTCCCTGGTGGACGTCGTGATGAGGATCGGGGGATAGGCGCCGCCGTGCATCGCCGGCGGTGACACGTTCTGATACGGACTGTAGTCGGAGATGAAGGCCCATTCCTCGGGGTCGTCCGGGTCGCCGTACTCCGCCATCCACGACGCCCCGGCGAGCAGTCGGTGATACCGCTTCATGTCCAGCAGGGGAACCTGGCACACGATGGCGCCGAACAGTTCCGGGTACTTCGTCAGCATGATGCCCATGAGGAGACCGCCGTTGCTGCCGCCCTGAGCGCCGAGCCGGTCGGGTGTAGTGATGCCGCGTTCCACCAGATCCTGTGCGACAGCGGCGAAGTCCTCGTGCACCTTGTGTCGACCCGACTTCAGGACCTGCGTGTGCCACGACGGTCCGTACTCGCCGCCGCCGCGGATGTTGGCGACGACGTAGGTGCCCCCTCGGGACAACCACGCCGCTCCCACGACGCCGCTGTAGGCGGGGGTCAGGGACACCTCGAAACCGCCATAGCCGTAGAGCAGAGTCGGACCGGCAGGTGCCGGCTCGCCTCCGGTTCCGGCGCCCCGGACGACGAAGTACGGCACCCGGGTGCCGTCGAGGGATGTCGCGAAGTACTGCTCCACAACGAGATCCGTCGTGTCGAAGAACGCGGGCGCCGACTTGAGCGCGACAGGTTCGCGACCCACCGTCCCCACCAGAAGGGTGGACGGTGTCAGATAGCCGCTGGCGTCGAGGAAGTATTCGTCCCCGCCGAACTCCGGGTCGGTGCCGATGATCGTGATGTCCACGGCGTCGGGAAGGCCGCTCAGGCGGTCGGACGTGACGGTGTCGCCGAGCGTGACCACACGCACACTCGAACGGACGTCCTCGAGCACCACCAACAGCAGGTAGTTCTCCGTCCAGGCGTACTGGTGCAGAGATGTCCGGGCGTCAGGTGCGAAGACGACCGTGAGATCGCGCGCCCCCGCGAGGAACTCGTCCAGCTTCGCGGCCAGTAGCGACCCGGCGGCGTACTCGGTTCCGTCGACGACCCACGGCGTCGTCAAGCGAACGGTGAGCCATTCCTCGTGAACGGATACGGACGCGTCGGTGGGAGCATCGATGACGGTCGTCGATCCGTCGTCGTTCAGGATCGACGTGACCGCGTTGAAGAAGTCGGTTGCCCGCTGGACGAGGCTGCGCTCGTAGCCCGGTGTCGAGTCGTGCGACGCGGACACGGCGACGTCGGTCTGGTCACCCTCGAACACCACGGGCGCCTCGTCGAGCGGCGTTCCGCGCTGCCACCGGTGGGCGCGACGCGGATAGCCGGAGTCGGTCAGCGAGCCGGGTCCGAGGTCGGTGCCGACGAAGACGGTGTCGGCGTCGATCCAGTCGATGTCGGTTTTGGCTTCCGGTACGTGGAAGCCGCCGCTCTCCGGGGCCACGAAGGACCGCGTCGACAGAGAGAATTCGCGGACGACGGACGCGTCGGCGGCGCCGCCGCGGGACAGTGAGACGAGTGCACGGTCGAACGACGGCCGGAGTACCTGCGCGCTCTTCCAGACCCAGTTCTCGTCCTCCGCGCTCGCGAGTGCGTCCAGATCGATCAGGACGTCCCACTCGGGTTCGTCCAGGCGGTACTGCTCCATCGTGGTGCGGCGCCACAGCCCGCGCGGGTGCGCCGCGTCTTTCCAGAAGTTGTAGAGGAAGTCGCCGCGCTTACGGGCGTACGGGATGCGCGAATCGGTATCGAGGATGTCGCGGATGCGGCTCTCGAGTGCGCGGAACTCCTCGTCCGAGGCGAACTCTGCCACCGTGCTCTCGTTGCGGGCGCGCACTCGCGTCAGCGCAGCATCGCCGGTCACATCTTCGAGCCACATGAAGTCGTCGGTCGAAATGTCATCGTCGTCGGTCACGATGCCCATTCTGCCTGTTCCGGCACATCCGGCACCGGTCTGTGCTCGCGCGTGCACGGCGCCGGACCTAGGGTGATCGATTGTGACCCGACCACGTACCGAGGAGCACTCGCCGCAGGGCATGGACCGCAGCGCATTCCGGGGCGACTCATGACAGACGTGTGGGAGCAACACACCTGTCTGCCGCTGTACGCCGATACGGACATCACCGAACTCGCGCGCTACGAGCCCGGCACTTACCTGTCGGTCAACGTCGGCTACTCACCGCACGACAAGGCTCTGGCCACCGAACTGGCCACCACGTGGACCGCCAGAGCAGTCGCCGACGGGAGATTCCTCCCCGTGCGCAGTGTCGCGGACATCGACGAGGCTCGTCGAAAGGGTCTGCGGGCGCTCGCATTCGATCTCGAGGACTCCGCACCGATCGACGGGGACCTGGACAATGTCCGGTACTTCGTCGAGCTGGGGGTGCGCTCGATGCTTCCCACGTACAACCACGCCAACGCAGCAGGCTGCGGGTGTCTCGACGCGACGGATACCGGTCTGACCGCGTACGGCCGCGACATGGTGCGTGTGATGAACGCGGCGGGCATGGCGGCCGACGGGTCGCACTGCTCGCGGAGGACGGGACTGGACATCGCGTCCGTCACCGATCGGCCGATGATCTACAGCCACTCCAACTTCGCGGCCCTGTGGACGCACCCGCGCAACATCACGGACGAGCAGGCGCGCGCCTGCGCGGGCACCGGCGGAGTGGTCGGCATCAACGGTGTCGGCATCTTCCTCGGGGTGAACGATCCGGGCGACCGAGCGGCGCGTGTGCGTGCCATGGCGGATCACGTCGAGTACGGAGTCGACCTGATCGGCCTCGAGCACATCGGGGTGGGGTCGGACTACTCGTTCGACCACGAGGACTTCAACACCGAGCTGGCACTACATCCCGAGGCGTTCTCCGAGGAGTACACGAAATACGGTGCCTTGCAGTGGGTTCCGCCCGAGGATCTGCACACTCTCCCGGCGGTCCTGACCGACCGCGGGTGGGACGACGCTGCGGTGGCAGCCGTCATGGGCGGCAATTTCCGCCGCGTCGCCGACGCAGTGTGGACGTGATCTTCTCCGATCAGGCAGGAGTGAGGCGGAAGATCGGAAAGCGTCGACCCTCGGCAGTCTCGATGTAGTCGAGGAAGCCGGGGGACGCGGCGGTGAACTTCGCCCACTGGGTCTCCCACTCGTCGTCGCCCACCTCGGTCACGTCGACGGTGACGGTCCGCACGGCGCCGTCCCCGGGGACTTCGACGTCGATCCGGGGATTCGATCGCAGGTTGTGCACCCACGCCGGGTCCTTCACCGCGCCGGCCGCCGATCCCACGATGAGCCAGGTGCCACTCTCGGCGATGGCGAACAGCGGGTTCAGTCGCACCTCGCCGCTGCGCGCACCGATCGAGTGCAGCACCACGAGGTTGTCGCCGAATCCGGCTGTGCGGACGTGGCCGGCGTTGTCCCGGAATTCGGAGATGACCTGCTCGTTGAAGTCGCTCATCCGACCATCATCACCGGCGGGAGTCGGAATGAGAAGAGTCGACGAGGGGAATAACGACCGACTCGCCCCCCTTGCACCTGTGGAGAGTGCGCGTTGCTTGGTCCGCTCGTGGACCGGGTAGTCCGCTCGCAGCTTCACCAGAACTCGACGACGAGGAGATATCCCCCATGACACAGGTTCCTTCGATTTCCCTCAACGACGGCCGTTCCATCCCGCAGCTCGGTTTCGGTGTGTTCCAGATCGAGCCGGAGAAGACCGCGGACGCTGTCCGTACCGCGATCGAGGTCGGCTACCGCCATCTCGACACCGCGCAGATGTACGGCAACGAGAAGGAGACAGGCCAGGGAGTGAAGGACTCCGGCCTGAGCCGCGACGACATCTGGATCACCAGCAAGCTCAACAACGGCTTCCACCGCCCCGACGACGCACGTCGCTCGTTCGACGAGACCCTCGAAAAGTTGGGCACCGACTACATCGACCTGTTCCTGATCCACTGGCCGCTGCCGACGCAGTACGACGGTGACTACGTCTCCACCTGGAAGGTTCTCGAAGAGTTCAAGAAGGACGGTCGCGCGCGCAGCATCGGCGTCTCCAACTTCCAGGTCCCGCACCTCGAGAAGCTCGCTCAGGAGACCGACACCGTCCCGTCGGTCAATCAGATCGAGGTGCACCCGTACTTCTCCAACTACCTCGTGCGGGCCTACGGAGCCGAGAACGGTATCGCCACCGAGGCATGGTCGCCGATCGCCCAGGGCAAGGTCCTCGGAGACCCGGAGCTCGAGCGCATCGCGCAGGACGTCGGCAAGAGCACCGCGCAGGTCACTCTGCGTTGGCACATCCAGCGCGGCGACATCATCTTCCCGAAGTCGGTCACGCGGGAACGCGTCGAAGCGAACTTCGACATCTTCGACTTCGAACTCGACGACCGTCAGATCGCGGACATCTCGGCGCTGGACAAGGGCGAGGACGGCCGCACCGGCCCGAATCCCGACACGTTCGACATGATCCCCGACTGACCAGAGCCACTGAAATAAAGACACGAAAGGTCCGGTTACCCTGCGTGAAGGCCGGAGGCCGGCCGGCTACCGGTGGGTAACCGGACCTTTCGGCATGTGGCGGGTTCGACGGGACTAAGGTGGACAACCGTGACCTCACACTATGACGTCGTTGTACTCGGAGCCGGACCCGGTGGGTACGTCGCAGCCATCCGCGCGGCGCAACTGGGCCTGAAAACCGCCATCATCGAGCAGAAGTACTGGGGCGGTGTCTGCCTCAACGTGGGCTGCATCCCGTCCAAGGCTCTGCTGCGCAACGCCGAACTGGCGCACCTGTTCACCAAGGAAGCCAAGCAGTTCGGCATCTCCGGTGACGTGTCGTTCGACTTCGGCGCTGCCTACGATCGCAGCCGCAAGGTCGCGGACGGTCGCGTCAAGGGCATCCACTTCCTGATGAAGAAGAACAAGATCGACCAGCTCGACGGCAAGGGGTCGTTCACCGACGCCAACACCATCGAGGTGGAGCTGACGAAGGGTGGCAGCGAGACCGTCACCTTCGACAACGCGATCATCTCCACCGGCAGCACCACGAAGCTGCTGCCGGGCACGTCGCTGAGCGAGAACGTCGTGACGTACGAAGAGCAGATCATGACGAAGGAGCTGCCGGGCTCCATCCTCATCGTCGGCGCGGGCGCCATCGGCATGGAGTTCGGCTACGTGCTCAAGAACTACGGTGTCGACGTCACCATCGTCGAGTTCCTCGATCGCGCGCTCCCCAACGAGGACGAGGACGTCTCCAAGGAGATCGCCAAGCAGTACAAGAAGCTCGGCGTGAAGATCATGACGGGCGCCGCGGTGCAGAGCATCGACGACGACGGCAGCAAGGTCACCGTCGCGATCAAGAACAACAAGAGCGGCGAGACCGAGACGGTCACCGTCGACAAGGTGATGCAGTCCGTCGGCTTCGCTCCTCGCGTCGACGGCTTCGGGCTCGACAAGACGGGCGTCGAGGTCACCGACCGCGGCGCCATCGCGATCGACTCGGTCATGCGCACCAACGTGCCGCACATCTACGCGATCGGTGACGTCACCGCGAAGCTGCAGCTCGCGCATGTCGCGGAGGCTCAGGGAGTCGTGGCCGCGGAGACCATCGGTGGAGCCGAGACGCTTCCCATCGACGATTACCGCTTCATGCCGCGCGCGACGTTCTGCCAGCCGCAGGTCGCCAGCTTCGGTCTGACCGAGAAGCAGGCCAAGGATGCCGGCCACGACATCAAGGTCGCCACGTTCCCCATGACGGCGAACGGCAAGGCGCACGGACTCGGCGATCCCACCGGCTTCGTCAAGCTCATCGCCGACACGAAGCACGGCGAGCTGCTCGGCGGGCACCTCATCGGACCCGACGTCTCGGAGCTCCTCCCGGAGCTGACGCTCGCGCAGAAGTGGGACCTGACGGCCACCGAACTCGCGCGCAACGTGCACACGCACCCGACGCTGTCCGAGGCACTGCAGGAGGCCATCCACGGCCTCGCAGGGCACATGATCAACTTCTGAGCATTCGACGAGAACACCCCTGTCGCTTCTGGCGGCCGGGGTGTTTTTCGTCGGGTCGGACCCTAGTAGTCGCGCTCGATACGTAGAGTTCCGATGGTCGAGGCCAGACCGTCGTACTGGGTGACCAGCAGCACGAACTCGACGAGTTGCTTGTCGTCGAACACGCGGGCCAGCGCCGCCCAGGAATCGTCCGAGATCGTCTTCGTGGACACCATCTCGTCGGCCGCGGCCAGAAACACGCGTTGGCGCGCGTCGAGACCGGCAGCGTCGGGACCGGCGAAGATGCGCTCGCGCAACTCGTCGTCGACGCCGGCGCGCTTCCCCAAC
Source organism: Rhodococcus sp. MEB064 (assembly GCF_000834565.1). Classification (NCBI taxonomy): domain Bacteria; kingdom Bacillati; phylum Actinomycetota; class Actinomycetes; order Mycobacteriales; family Nocardiaceae; genus Rhodococcus; species Rhodococcus sp. MEB064. Next base: position 50,606 of record NZ_JXQS01000025.1, on the reverse strand, counting down.
CGGATGTGGTGGTCCAGCTCGTATCCGCACTCACGCAGGTGCGCGACTCGCAGGATGATCGTCTCGGTGTCCTTGCGGGAGATGCGTCCACCGGGCATCAACTTCGAGCTGTAGAACAGCCAGCCCCGGAACAGGCCACCGGTCCGTCCCATCGTGGTGAAGAGGTGGCCTTCCTCGACCCCTCCCAGCTTCGCGACGATGCGGCAGACGACCCAATTGACCGGGCCCAGTTCGCGGATGGTCCGGCCGGGAGCGATGCGGGGAGAAGTCACGATGCCTGACGCTAGTCGACGCGGGTGTCGGTCGCCGCGCTTCCTCTGATGAGGTACGGAGAGACCGAGCTGCGATGCTCGTCGATGTCGAGTTCCTTGCCCAGGGGAGGGAAGGCGCGTTGCGGACAGTTCGCGCGCTCGCACACCCGGCATCCGGCGCCGATCGGGGTGGCGACGTTCGGGCCGTCCAGTTCGAGACCGTCGGCGTAGACCAGCCGATGTCCGTGCCGCACTTCGCATCCCAATCCGATCGCGAACGTCTTGCCCGGTTCCCCGTAGCGCGCCGCTCGCCGTTCGACGGTGCGGGCGATCCACAGGTAACGCCGCCCGTCGGGCATCTCGGCGATCTGCGTCATGATCTTGCCGGGGTACGCGAAAGTCTCGTACACGTTCCACAGCGGGCAGGTGCCTCCGCTGGAGGAGAAGTGGAAACCTGTGGCGGACTGGCGTTTCGACATGTTGCCCGCACGATCGACGCGCACGAACGAGAACGGGACACCGCGTAGCGACGGCCGTTGGAGCGTCGACAGGCGGTGGCAGATGGTCTCGTAGCTCACCGAGTAGTAGGCCGACAGACGCTCGATGTCGTACCGGAAGTCCTCGGCCACCTCGTGGAACCTGGTGTACGGCAGGACGGTGGCCGCCGCGAAGTAGTTGGCGAATCCGAGGCGGGCCAACGCGCGGGATTCGTCACCGGTGAAGCCGCCCTCGGCGACCATGCTGCGAATCAGGTCGCCGTTCTCCAGGTACGCCAGTTCCGCGGCGAAACGGAACACTTTCTGCCCGGCCGACAGGTGCGGTGAGATCTCCAGGACCCGAGTCTTCGCGTCGAAACGGTGGAGGACGTTCTCGCCGAGGTCGATGCGTTCGATCACCTGGACGTCGTAGAGGTTGCGCAGTCGTTTGGCCACTTCGGCGGCGACGTCCGCGCGGTGGAAGCGGAGGCGGTTGGTCAGGTCCTCGGCGGCCCGGTCGAGATCGTCGAGGTAGTTCTGCCGTTGGTAGAAGTAGTCCCGGACTTCCTCGTGCGGCTTGGAGATCGCCGCGCTTCCGCTGCCGTCGGAGAACCGGTCCTCGGTCGCGGCCGCCAACTGAGCCGTCGTGTTGCGGTAGCGCCGATGCATGTTGACCATGGCGCGGGCCAGCGCGGGGTGCGAGGCGACCATGTCGGCGAGCTCGTCGACGTCGGCGTCGACCCCGATGTCCTGATCGAGTGTCACCTCGCGCAGCTCGGCGACGAGGCGGGTGTCGTCCTGGGTGGAGAAGAACGTGGTGTCGACTCCGAACACGGCGGTGATGCGAGTCAACACAGCAGAGGACAGCGGCCGGACGTCGTGCTCGATCTGGTTGAGGTAACTCGCGGAGATGTCGAGCTGTCGTGCGAGCGCCGCCTGGCTCAGTCCTCGCTCGACCCGCAGCTGGCGGAGCCTGCTGCCGACGTAGGTCCGTGCCATGGTCCCAGTCTAGGAGCGCCGTCCGCCATTACCGCGTCTTGACCATATCGTTGCAGGTAGGACGGGTTTTCGGTCTGGTCTGTCACATGCGGGCGCGCCGGGGAAGACGGGCGCACACTAGGCGTTGCACGGGGCGGATACGCACTACACGTGAGAGATAAATCTGAGGAGAAGCGACATGGCCGACTCGGTACGACACGAAATAGCCCGCGACGCGGTGGTGCTGGTGGCAGGAACCGTTCTGGTGTTGTCGACACTCTGGCTCCCGGTGCCCCACCGCAGCGAGGTCACCGGTGCCATTCTCGTGCTGGGACTGCTGTCGGCGTTCTCGGCGCTGTGGGCCATGGGCAGCGCATCGCGCTCGAGTCACTGGGCCCACGTCGTGCTGGGCGTCGTGCTGGCGACGTCACCCGTCGTGCTGGCATTCCCCGCCGGCGCCAGTGCGGCCGACTACTACGCGCTCGTCGGCGGCGTCGTGATCGCGGCGATGGGTGTTCTGGGAGTGCTGACCGAGCGTCGTCGGGTCGCCGTGACGGTGTGATGCGCGAGAAAACAGTACGAACGTACGGTGACGGTGGTCACAGTCCGGCATGGATGATGCCGACGGAGGGCGATTCGACAAGCGCTCTCGTCGGCGGCCGCCATTGCGTGCATTTCGTTCCCCAACTGCGGTTATCAGGTTACTGACGGGTACGGAGACGCCGCGGACCCCCCGGCGATCTTCGCAAGATTCGCAGAACGCGCGTACTGCTTAGCGGAGATTTACAGTCTCAGCAGGTAGACACCACTTTTTCTCTGTGCCATCGTGTGTTTGTACATCCGATATGCCTGGCAAGCCTGCGAAGCACGAGCAAGCTGCCGACGCAGACGCAACAGAGACGGAGCTTTTCGATGTCGACCACCGGCACCCCGAAGACCACGGAAGAGATCCAGAAGGATTGGGACACCAATCCCCGCTGGAAGGGCGTCACTCGTAACTTCACGGCACAGCAGGTTTCCGACCTGCAGGGCACTGTCGTCGAGGAAGCCACCCTCGCTCGTCGCGGCTCGGAGATCCTCTGGGATCTCGTCAACAACGAGGACTACATCAACTCGCTCGGTGCCCTCACCGGCAACCAGGCCGTGCAGCAGATCCGCGCCGGCCTCCAGGCGATCTACCTCTCCGGATGGCAGGTCGCCGGTGACGCGAACCTGTCCGGCCACACCTACCCGGACCAGAGCCTCTACCCGGCCAACTCGGTTCCGTCGGTCGTGCGCCGCATCAACAACGCACTGCTGCGCGCCGACGAGATCGCCAAGATCGAGGGCGACACCTCGGTCAAGAACTGGCTCGCTCCCGTCGTCGCCGACGCCGAGGCGGGCTTCGGTGGCGCCCTGAACGCCTACGAGCTGCAGAAGGCCATGATCGTGGCCGGCGCCGCCGGTGTGCACTGGGAAGACCAGCTCGCGTCGGAGAAGAAGTGCGGCCACCTCGGTGGCAAGGTGCTCATCCCCACCCAGCAGCACATCCGCACCCTGACCTCCGCGCGTCTCGCGTCCGATGTCGCCGACGTCCCGTCGGTCATCATCGCCCGCACCGACGCCGAGGCCGCCACGCTGATCACCTCCGACGTGGACGAGCGCGACCGTGAGTTCCTCGACGGAACCCGCACCGCCGAGGGCTTCTTCGGTGTCAAGAACGGCATCGAGCCCTGCATCGCCCGCGCCAAGGCCTACGCGCCGTACGCCGACCTCATCTGGATGGAGACCGGCGTGCCGGATCTCGAGGTCGCCAAGAAGTTCTCCGAGTCGGTCCGCAGCGAGTTCCCCGACCAGCTGCTCGCCTACAACTGCTCGCCCTCCTTCAACTGGAAGGCGCACCTGGACGACGCGACCATCGCGAAGTTCCAGAAGGAGCTCGGCGCGATGGGCTTCAAGTTCCAGTTCATCACCCTCGCCGGCTTCCACTCGCTCAACTACGGCATGTTCGACCTGGCGCACGGCTACGCCCGCGAGGGCATGACCGCGTTCGTCGACCTGCAGGAGCGCGAGTTCAAGGCAGCCGAGGAGCGCGGCTTCACCGCGATCAAGCATCAGCGTGAGGTCGGCGCCGGCTACTTCGACCGCATCGCCACCACCGTCGACCCCAACACGTCGACCGCAGCCCTGAAGGGCTCGACCGAAGAGGGCCAGTTCCACTAGGAGCTGTACCGCCTCTCCGAGGTATCAACGCACTAGTCAGGCGGCTCGCAGCTTTCGTTGCGGGCCGCCTGTCTCGTATCAGCGGGCTCCGCCCGTGCCCCAGCAGAGTTACCCCCGTCTCACCCCTTGCCGTCGTCGCGTCTCGACAACGGCGAACGAAGGAGTTTGTGTGTCCAGCGAGAAGATCGAGCGCGTCGGGATCGTCGGCGCCGGACAGATGGGCGCCGGTATCGCCGAGGTGTGCGCCCGCGCTCACGTCGACGTGCTGGTGTACGAGAAGACCAGCGAACTCGCTGCTGCCGGCAAGGCCCGGATCACGAAGTCGCTCGACCGCGGCGTGAGCAGCGGCAAGATCACCGAGCGTGAGCGCGACCAGGCCGCTGCCCGGTTGTCCTTCACGGCAGACCTCGCCGACTTCGCCGACCGCGAGATCGTCGTCGAGGCCGTACTCGAGGACGAGGCGATCAAGACGGCACTGTTCGTCGAACTGGACAAGGTGGTCACCGACCCCGAGGCTGTGCTCGCGTCCAACACGTCGTCCATCCCGATCATGAGGCTCGGCGTCGCGACGACGCGGCCCGAACGCGTCGTCGGCATGCACTTCTTCAACCCGGTGCCGGTACTTCCGCTGGTCGAGCTCATCTCCTCGCTCAAGACGTCGGACGCCGTCGTGCAACGCGCGGAACGATTCGCCGCGGACGTGCTGGGCAAGCAGGTGGTCCGCGCCGCGGACAGGTCCGGCTTCGTCGTCAACGCGCTGCTCGTGCCGTACCTGCTGTCGGCGATCCGCATGGTCGAGTCGGGTTTCGCCACCACCGAGGACATCGACAAGGCGACCGTGCTGGGACTCGCGCACCCGATGGGTCCGCTGGCACTGTCCGACCTCATCGGGCTCGACACGGTGGCGTCCATCGCCGACTCGATGTACGCCGAGTACAAGGAGCCGCTGTTCGCTCCGCCGCCGTTGCTGCTGCGCATGATCGAAGCGGGGCTGCTGGGCAAGAAGACGAGCGCCGGTTTCTACGAGTACGTGAACGGACGAATCGCCAAATAGCGCCTGTTCGCTCGACGGCCCGGACCGGTGGAACAACTCCACGCGATCCGGGCCGTCGTTGTCAGGGGTCACTGAACTGCCGAGAAACCGACCGAAATCCCGTTCCGACGCGTTAGTTTTCACCGCGGCGCTCATCTGCGCCGCTGTGGACACGAGACGGACAGGGGACGTGACATCGCACTCGGTACGCCCTTCATCTCCCGGTTCACGACGGGAACGCGGACTCTCGGCCGCTTCGCCGATCTGACCGTCGCCACCTTCGGCTTCCTCGTCCGTGACCTGATCGGACTGCGTTTCGTCTGGCGCGAATTCCTCGACCAGGCATGGTTCATGGTCACGGTGACGGTTCTTCCCGCGATCCTGGTGTCCGTTCCGTTCGGCGTCATCGTCTCCGTCCAGGTCGGCAGCCTGACGTCGCAGATCGGCGCCACATCCATCGCCGGGGCCGCAGGCGGGCTCGGCGTCATCCGACAGGGCGCACCTATCGTGACCGCGCTGTTGCTCGGTGGCGCAGCAGGTTCCGCCATCGCGGCCGATCTCGGCGCACGCACGGTGCGCGAGGAGATCGACGCGATGCGCGTCATGGGTATCGACCCGGTCCGCCGGTTGGCGGCCCCCAGACTCGCCGCGATGCTCCTCGTCGCACCGCTTCTCTGCTCGCTCGTCATCTTCATGGGTCTGGTCTCCGGATACGTGGTCAACGTCGGGTTCCAGGGCGGGACACCGGGCAGCTACCTGTCCTCGTTCGCGTCGTTCGCCTCCACCACCGACCTGGTCGTGGCGCTGGCCAAGGCCGAGATCTTCGGCATCATCGTCGTCCTGGTCGCCTGCCAGCGCGGATTCGAAGCCACGTCCGGACCGCGCGGAGTGGCCAACGCCGTCAACGCGTCCGTCGTCGTCGGTGTGCTGTCGGCGTTCATCGTCAACGTGCTCGCCACACAGCTGGTGTCGATGTTCCTTCCACAGCGGCTGGGGTGACCGGATGACCGTCTCGCGCTACTCCCCGCCCGGCACCGCCCCGTTCATCCGCGGTGGCAAGCGCATCGCCCGCGTGCCGATGGGCATGGTCGAGCACCTGGGCCACCAGCTCACCTTCGTGTGGCAGGTGCTCGTCGCGATCCCGCACACACTGCGCTCCTACCGCCGCCAGACGATGATCGTCCTCACCGACATCACCTGGGGCAGCGGCAATCTCGTCGTGGGCGGCGGCACCGTCTCGGTGCTGGTCATCCTCGGAGTCGCGGTGGGTTCGTCCATCGGTATCGAGGGTTACAACGCACTGAACCTCGTGGGTATGGGTCCGCTGACGGGATTCATCTCCGCGTACGCCAGCACCCGCGAGCTCGCCCCGATGATCGCCGCCATCGGATTCGCCAGCCAGGCCGGATGCCGCATGACCGCCGAGATCGGCGCGATGCGCATCTCCGAGGAGATCGACGCACTCGAGGTCGTCGGGATCCGGTCGATTCCCTTCGTCGTCACCACGCGCGTCATCGCCGGCGTCCTGACAATCATTCCGCTGTACCTGCTGACGCTGATCCTGAGCTACATCTCCTGCGCGATCATCGTCGCGGCGTTCGGAGACCAGTCGTCGGGAACCTACGACCACTACTTCTCGGCGTTCCTGCAACCGTCCGATCTGCTGTACTCGCTGCTCAAGGCCACCATCTTCGTCGGCGCCGTCATCATGATCCACGGCTACCAGGGCTATTACGCCACCGGCGGGCCCGAGGGCGTCGGCCGTGCGTCCGGCCGGGCGATCCGCGCGTCACTCATCGTCATCGTCGTCCTCGACATGATCCTCACCGTGGTCATCTGGGGCGTCGACGTCGGCATCAGGATCTCGGGGTAGGGGCGCGGCATGGCAGTTTTCGACGACCTCTCCCGCCGGTCCGCGGGCCCGAGCGCACTACGCGTCCGCGGGCTCGTCGTCGCCGTCGTTCTCGTCGTCCTCGGAGTCGTCCTGACGAAGTACGCGACAGGCGATTTCGAGTCGCGGTTCGACCTCATCATCGACAGCACCGCGGTCGGTGACGGGCTCGCCGTCGGATCGGACATCAAGTACCGCGGACTTCCCGTCGGCCGCGTCGACGACATCGAGCCGCTCGGGTTCGGGTCCCAGCGGGTGCATGCGCACATCGAACCCGTCGTGGCCTCGGTCCTGACCGACGACGTCACCGCGCGCTTCTCGTCGGCGACGGTGTTCGGGGCCACCGTCATCGAGCTGTACTCGGAAGGTGCAGGCGCACCCCTGCGAGAGGACACCGTTCTCTCACTCGGCGACGACACCGAAACAGCAACGGTCACAGGCGTGTTCCGTCGACTCGCGAGCCTCACCGACGTTCTGGACGCGGACAACACGAACCGTGTCCTGGACCTGATGTCGCGGGTGTCCAGCGAGTTCGGGGACAGCTTGAAGCCCTTCTTCGACACCGCACAGATGATGGCCGAGACGCAGCGCGCACCCCTCGGCTGGAAACTGCAGCGAGGTGCCGTGCTCGCCGACGGTCTGGGAGCGTCCATCGGCCCCGTGACCGACGTCGTCGACAAAGTGGTGACCAGCAGCGAGTACTTCGAGACACCGGAGAACAGGGACCGAGCCGTGAAAGCGATGCAGGGTCTCGGAACCGGTCTGTCCATCCCCCTGGGAGATCTGTTGCGGGACAACAACCCCTATCTGAAGCCCCTTCTCGACACGGTGCTCGACATCCTCCTGCCCGTCGCTCTCTCGGCAGGAACGCTCGCACCCTCCTACCAGCGAGTGCCCGACGCGATCGCGGGGGTTGAGGATGCCTTCCCGTCCGTGGACGGCAGGACACAGCTCCAACTGCAGGTGATCGTCACGAACATGCCGACCCTGGCGGGGCCCGTCGAGGCGTTCGCGAACAGCGTCGGAGGTGGACTGTGAGTCGCGGGGCATCGACCGTGGGCACACCGGTGGGAACGCTGCTCAAGCTCGGCGCGTTCGCCGTCGTGGCGATCCTGTGTCTCGTGCTGATCGGCGGCGCACTCCGCAGCGGAGTCAGCGGGGACCGTTCGACGTTCGACGCTCGGTTCGACGACGTCTCCGGCCTGTACGAGGGCGACGACGTGCGCCTGTCGGGCGTGCTGGTGGGGACCGTCACCGGAATCGAGCTCGACGGGACACGCGCCAGGGTGACGTTCGACGTCGACGCGGATCGACCGGTGCGGACGACGACCAAAGCTGCTGTGCGATACCAGAACCTGCTGGGTCAGCGGTACCTCGAGCTGATCCGCACGGACGACTCCGGGTCGGACCTCGAGTCCGGGGCGTCCATGGCCGACGACATGACGGTGCCGTCGTTCGATATCACCACACTGTTCGACGGGTTCCAGCCGATCTTCGAGACCGTCGACACCGAGCAGGTGAACCGCTTCGCCCAGAACGTCCTCGACCTCGTGCAGGGCGACGGCTCCGGTCTCGGTCCGGTCCTGCGGGATCTCGACGGCTTGACCAGCTACGCGCAGCAGCGCGAAGACCTCATCGTGATGCTCATCCGCAACCTGGGAGCGATCTCCGGCGTCGTGGCCGAGCGGTCGGAACAGCTCGGGCGACTGTTCGCGGAACTGGACCGCGTCGTGTCCACGTTCGGTGATCGAGCCGACACCTTGCTCGACGCCGTGGACGACATCAACAACGGCCAGGGTCCCTTCATCTCGATCGGCGAGCAATTGCGCGACACGTACGACTCCGAATACGGCCCGGTGGACGCGGCATTCCACCGCGTCGTTCCCGGCGCCCAGCAATTGGTGGATCTGCTCGCGATGGTGCCGAGCCTGCTGCGCGGCGTGGACACGACGGTGCAGAACGCTCCCGAGGGCCAGGTCTCGTCCTGTTCCGCCGGAGACGCCGACATTCCCGGTATCGGGTCCGTCGTTCTCGGCACCCAGCGACTGGTGGTGTGTCGATGAGTTCCGTGCGTGCCGGAAGCCAGACCGTCTGGGGAATCGTGGGGGCGCTAGCACTGGTCGTCGCCGTGGTCGCTGCGGTCGTCGTCTACGTTCTTCCGCTCGGAAACCGGACGTACACAGCAGCATTCGAGACGACCGGCGGAGCACACGCCGGCGACGACGTCCGGATCGCGGGGATCTCGGTGGGATCGGTGACGGGGATGCAACTCGCCGGCGATCACGTCGACATGACCTTCGAAGTCCGGGAGGACATCGCGCTCGGTGACGCGACATCCCTCGGGGTGCGGTTGCTGACGCCGATCGGTGGCCACTACTTCGCTCTGGTTCCCGGTGGCACCGGAGAACTGCCCGACAACCGTGTCCCGATCGAGCACACCAAGGTGCCGTTCACGCTGTCGGACACGGTCGAGGCCGCGACGCCCATCCTGCGTGACTTGGACGGCAAGTCTCTTCGGCAGACGATCGCCGAGATCGACCGCTCCGTGCAGGCGCAGCCCGATTCCATCCGGAACATCACCACGTCCTTGACCTCCATGACCGGAGCCATCGCCGACCGGCAGGACGACCTGGACCGCAGCCTGGACGTGGCCGACGAGTACATCGGAGAGCTCGCGACGGATCGCGAGATCCTCCTGGGCCTGCTGAAGCAGATCGGCATCATCACCTCCAAGCTCGGCGCCAAGCGGGCCGACGTGGCCGCGGCCGCCGACAAGCTCTACCGGCTGTTCGATCTGCTGCACCGACCGATCGTCGCGCTCGACGAAGGTATCGGTCCGACCATCGACGAGATCGAGAACCTCGTGGCGACGCTGAAGGCACGCACCGGATCCATCGACGAGGCGATCTCCGCAGGCCGCGAGTTCTCCGACTCCATGGCAGGCCTGCTCGACACCGGTGCCGGACCCGTCATCGACCGGAGCGCCGGTGTCGTCACCGGCACCACCCTGTGCGTCCCGATACCCGGAAAGGTGTGCTGACATGGCGATGCGCAGCAAAGTGGTGGTCGCCGCCGTCGTAGCAGTCGTTCTGGTGGGCGCGGGAACGGCTGCGTCGTCGGCCGCGCAACTGGTGGGAACGCCGCAGTCGGACGTGTGCGCCGACATGACCGACTCGGTCGGTCTGTACGAGGGCAACGACGTCACGCTCCTCGGAATCCCCGTCGGAGAAGTGACCAGCATCGAGCCGCGCGGCGATCATGTCCGAGTCACCATGTCGGTGGACGAGTCGCTCGCGCTGCCCGCCGACGTGGGCGCCGTGACGATGTCGGACTCCATTGTCACCGATCGTCGGCTCGAACTGACCACTCCCTACCGGGACGGCGCACAACTCGATCGCGGTGCGTGCATCCCGCTGGAACGCACACGGACTCCGATCGGTATCAGCGACACCCTCGAGGCCGTGAACAAGCTCGGTGCCGAGCTGCTGGGCACCACGTCCACGACCGACCCCGACAATCCCCGTCCTCCCGACGAGGAGATCCTGGGCGACACGCTGCGATCGCTCGACACGGCGCTGGACGGCAGCGGCGACCAACTCGGAACGGCGCTGTCGCAGGTGTCGTCCCTGGTGGGCAACCCCGCGAACAAGGACACCCAGGTGCGGCGCATGGTGGACAGCGTCGACACGTTGACCACGACGCTGGTCGATCGTTGGCCGGACATCACGCTGCTCATCGAGAACCTGAAGCAGGGACTCGGCGCCGCCGGCGACTTCTCCGAGCGCTTCGCCCAGGCCATCGACCTGACCGTGGAGTTCCTCCCCATTCTGGAGAAGACCCTGCCGAAGTTCGCCCCCACTCTGTACCGCGTGCTCGATGTCGTGGTGCCGATCGTGGCGATCATCGTCAGCAGGGTCGGCGACATCGCGAGCATCCTGTCGCGGGTCCCCAAGCAGACCGAGCAGCTCGCATCCCTGCAGGACCCGGGCACCGGTGCCGCGCGACTGACGTTCGCGCCGCCGCAGTTCGAGGTCGCGACGGGCAGTGGGTCCACGGTGAACATGGATCTCGTTCCCCTCGTCCTCGGAGCGGCGGCCACCCGATGAAGCGCATCGTCGCGGTGGTGACCGCGGTGGCAGCGACCGTGACGATCTCCGGGTGCGGCGCGTCCATCGCGGACCTTCCGGTGCCCGGCAGCTACGTGCCCGGTCCCACCTATCGGGTGGACATCGAGTTCTCGAGTGTGTTGAACCTGCCCGCGCGCGCGAAGGTCGTGTTGGACGGAGTCGACGTCGGGTTGCTCGAGTCGGTGACGCTCACCGGGTCGACGGCCGTGGCAGCGGTGAACATCGACCGGACCGTCGAGTTGCCCGCGACGACGCGCGCGGAACTCCGGCAGGGCACCATCCTCGGAGAGATCTACGTCGCGCTCGAGCGGCCCGCCGACGGGTCGGATACGTCGGGCGCGGTTCTGCGGGACGGCGATGTCGTTCCACTGGAACGGACGTCGCCGGCGGACAACGTCGAGGACGTGTTGCGAGGACTGTCCGAGGTCGTCGCCGGCGGACACATCGTCGACTTCGAACGCTCGATCGAGCGATTCAACAGGGCGATCCCGCCGGACCCGGCCACCGTCGACCTCATCAACGGCAAGGCGCGCGAGGCGCTGAGCGATCTGGCGACACACTCGGCCGAGCTGGACCGCATTCTCGGCGGCGCCGAGGCCGTCACCGGATCCTTCGCGGCGAAGACGGACACCCTCGACACCATTCTGACGAGTGGACCCGAACGGGTCGGCGGTCTGGCGGATGCGCTGCTGGTGGTGGTCGACGCGCTGATCGACCTGGGCTACATGTCGCGCAACATCGGAGACGTGATCAACCCGGTGGCCGGTGATCTGCACGATGTCATCGCCACCTTGCAACCCATGATCCGCACGCTCGCGACCGCCGACCTGACCGCCCCGATGCTGGCGTCCCGGATGGATGCACTGTTGCGGGACAAGCTCGTTCCGTTCTTCACGTCGTCCCCGAACGTCCGCATCACCTCCGTGTCGGGTGACGCGGACCCTGTCGATCGGGCAGACCAGATGATCACGGTTCTTCGATCGATCGGATTCGTACGATGAAGTCGTCCATCCTGTCGGCCACGGCACTGGTGGCGGTCGCCGTGGTGGGCGTCGGGTACCTGTCGCTGAACGTCCTCGACATCGACCCGAGGCGCGACTACTCGGAGATCACGGTGCCGCTGATCACGTCCGGCGGTCTCATCGACACCTCGCAGGTGACGCTCCGAGGCTTCGCCGTCGGACGTGTCGAACGTATCGACGTCCTGGGTGATCACCTGCGCGCCGTCGTCAGAGTCGATGCTGCACAGCGTATTCCCGTCGACACGGAAGTCCGCGTCTCGAACCTGTCCGCCGCCGGCGAGCAGTTCCTCGACTTCCGGCCGCACACGGACTCCGGCCCGTACCTGGCCGACGGCGATGTCGTCGATCCCGCCGACGTGTCGGTCGCCCCCAGCGTCAGCGACACCCTGGCCGTCGCCGAAGCGCTCACCCGGGAGATCGACACTGACGCGATAGCCGGCATCGTCGACACCGTCGATACCGCCACCCGCGGGCGCGAGTCCGACATCGACAACGTCGTCGAGGTCCTGAGAATGCTGTCTCTCACCCTCGGCGACAAGAAGGACGAGATCCGGCGGCTCTACCGCAACCTGCAGGTGCTCGGCGAGAACGCCTACGCGGACGCACTCGGACCGCGGCTCGCGGACGCCGTGCCCGAACTGGAGGCATCGGGAGCAGGTCTCGAGCACCTCATCGGTTCGTACCAGAGCTACTCCTACGTCGGAGAGACCGTGTGGGACGGCGAACTCGCGCGGTTGGTCCCCAAGATCGACGAGTACCTGAGCCAACTGTCTCCCGATCTGGGGTTCATCGCCACCGTGCTGCGTCCGGTCACAGCCCCGATACGTCCCGTGCGGGTAGACGCCGGCGCGCTGGTGACGATGCTCGAGCAGGTGTTCCCCCGCGGTGGGCCTGCGCGTGTTGCCGTGACGGTCGCCGGAAACTGACTGCAGAGAAGAGCGAAAGGGCCACCATGACAACCGAAGTCGAACAGACACCCACCGAGAGCGACGCGTCGCCGACACCCGATGCGGCGACGAAGCCCGCCCCGTCGACGTCGTCGTCCCGAACGCGCCTCGTCGCGATCGTCGTCGCCGTCCTGGCGACCGTGGCCGCCGTCGCCCTGGGTGTGCAGTGGCACTCGGCGTCCTCGGCCCTCGCTGCCGAGCGCGGCGCGGCCCTCGACCGGACCACCGCCGAGAACACGGCGCGTGCGTACACGGAGCGGTCGCTGACCTACGACCACACCGACATCGACAGTTTCTTCGCCGGGGTCGAAGACGGTACGACCGATGCTCTGAAGGAACGGTTCGCCGGGGTTCGCGACGTGTTGACGCAGATCATGACGGAGTCTCAGGTCGTGGCGTCGGGAACGGTCGACGCCGCGACGGTGACCGCACAGGACGGTGACTCGTACACGGTGTCGGTGTTCGCGACCCAGCAGACCCAGAACCTGCAGCAACCCGAACCCGGATCGGTGCCCACCCTGCTCACCGTCACGGTCGAGCACACCGGCGATCAGTGGCTGGTCGCGGACTACGGAGCGGACCTGGGCGGTCAGTAGGGTCAGGCGGGCCGTCGGCCCGCGACGAACTGCGCCGCGCCGTGCACGCGGTGGACGATATCGACGAAGCCGTGCCGTTCCAGCACGGTGGTGAACGCATCGCGTTCGAACATCTCGAGTCCCACGGTGCCCGCGGCCACCGCTCCGAGTGCACTCACGGGACTCGGCCCCCGCCGGACAGTCGCCATGAGCGCGAGCCGTCCGCCCGGCCGCAGCACCCGGATCATCTCGTCGAGCACCCGGAACGGTTCCGGAACCAGATACAGCGCCGCGTAGCAGCACACGGCGTCGATCGAGCCGTCGTCGAACGGCAGCGACCGCGCGTCACCGAGCAGGTACGCGATGTGGTCGGTGTCCCTGGTGTCGGCGGATGCTCGCGCGATCATGGGATCGGATGCGTCTGCGCCGATCACCAAGGCGTCGTCGACGCCCGAGCGCCGCAGGACGTCGGCGATCGACCGGGTGAAGTTGCCGGGTCCGCACGCCAGGTCGAGCACGACCGACACCTCGCCGGACGTCAGCCCCAGGTCCTTCACCGCGTAGTCCAGTTCCTTCTCGACGGTCGGCCCTGCGGGTCCGCCCATCCAGACCCGGAACAGTGGCCGCCACGCGCGCTCGTAGATCGTCGCCAGCGGTGAGAAGTTCATCAGTCGTCCCGCTGCCGACGTCGGCGTGTCCGGTGTCGTGCGGACGCCCCGCACGTCCAGGACTCCGGGCAGGGGTGTGGACGCGTCGACACCTTCCCGGAGGAGGGTTCGGGTGCGCACTACGGCGGTGGTGTCGACCATCACTCCACGCTAGTCGCGTGAGAGGGGACCCACGATGCGCAGACTGCCCGAACCCGCGCGGCAGTGCCGGATCCGACTCGACCGGCCCGGCGCCCGGTCCACGAACACCGCTCCGTCCGGCCGACGCTAGTGTGACCACAGCGATCCGACCGGGTCGGCTCACGCACGGGGAGGACGAGGACGAGATGGCTTCAGCACAGGTACCCACGATCGCCGGAATCGCTTTGGCAGCAACAGGAGCCGCGCACTTCGTGGCTCCCGACGCCTTCAGGGCGATCACCGAGCCGATCTTCCCGAAGGACACCCGGACGTGGACCTACCGCAACGGTGCGTCCGAACTCGCCATCGGTACGGCCATCGCTGTGCCGGCGACCCGCAAGGTCGGACTCGTCGCTCTGGCGGGGTACCTGGGTTTCCTCGGATACCGCGCGGTCCTTGCGCGCTGACGGTCGGTAGCGCCTGCATCGGGAGCGGTCCAAATCGGACAGTGGTTTACGAGTCAACGATGCACGGGTAGACATGTGTACATGTCTTCCGCAACCGCTTATGCCGCAACCGCCCCCGATGCACCGCTCGAGAAGACCACGATCGAGCGCCGTGAACTCGGACCGAACGACATCCTGATCGACGTCAAATTCGCCGGCATCTGCCACTCCGACATCCACACCGCCCGTAACGAGTGGGGTGGCACCACGTACCCCGTCGTCCCCGGACACGAGATCGCCGGCATCGTCGCCGAGGTCGGCACCGACGTCACGACCCGCAAGGTGGGCGACCGCGTCGGCGTCGGCTGCTTCGTCGACTCCTGTGGCACCTGTGAGGCCTGCAAGGACGGCGACGAGCAGTACTGCACCAAGGGCGTCGTCCAGACGTACAACTCGAAGACCTACGAGGGCGAGTTCACCAACGGTGGCTACTCCACGCAGATCGTCGTCACCGAGAACTTCGTCCTGGGCATCCCCGAAGGTGTCGAGCTCGACGTCGCGGCGCCGCTGTTGTGCGCCGGCATCACGCTGTACTCGCCGCTCAAGCACTGGGGCGCCGGTCCCGACAAGAAGGTCGCCATCATCGGCATGGGCGGACTGGGCCACGTCGGCGTCAAGATCGCTCACGCGATGGGCGCGCACGTCACCGTGCTCAGCCAGACGCTGAGCAAGGAAGAAGACGGCAAGCGCCTCGGCGCCGACGAGTACTACGCCACCAAGGACACCACCGCGCTGAAGGACCTGCGTGGAAAGTTCGACCTCATCCTCAACACCGTGTCCGCGAACCTGCCGATGGGCGACTACCTCGGCCTGCTCGCCCGCAACGGCACGCTCGTCGAGCTGGGTGTTCCCGAGAAGCCCCTCGAGGTCCCGGCCTTCAACCTGCTGGCCAACCGTCGTTCGTTCGCCGGATCGATGGTCGGCGGCATCGCCGAGACCCAGGAGATGCTCGACTTCTGCGCCGAGAACCACATCGGTGCCGAGATCGAGGTCATCGCGGCCGACAAGATCAACGAGGCCTACGACCGCGTCGTCAAGTCGGACGTGCGCTACCGCTTCGTGATCGACGCCTCGACGTTCTGATCGTTCAGTCGATCCCCGGCGGCGTCTCGAGTTCCTCGAGGCGCCGCTTTTCGTGGTCGACGTCGAAGTTCGGCGGCGGCCACGTCAGGTCCAGCGACTCGAGTGCCCCGGTCAACAGTTCGGTGACCGCGAGGCGGCTGTACCACTTGTGATCCGACGGCACGACGTACCAGGGCGCCCACTCGGTGTCCGTCCGATCGAGCATGGCCTGGTAGGCCTCCTGATAGGACAGCCACTGCTCGCGTGCCTCGATGTCGCTCGGGTCGTACTTCCAGTACTTGTCCGGACGCCGTAACCGACGTGCCAGCCGCCGGCCCTGCTCGGCGTAGGACAGAGCCATCGCCACCTTGATCACCCGGGTGCCGCTGTCGACGACCCGTCGCTCGAACTCGTTGATCTCGTCGTAGCGCGTGCGCCACACACTCGGGGGCACCAGGTTCTTCACCCGGACGATCAGCACGTCCTCGTAGTGCGAGCGATCGAAGACGCCGATCTGGCCCGGACGGGGAAGCTTCTTCTCCACGCGCCACAGGAAGGGGTGCTCGAGTTCTTCCTTGGTGGGTGACCCGAAGGTCGCATGATCGACACCCTGAGGCTCCACCATGCCCAGCACGTTGCGCACCATGCCGCCCTTGCCCGAGGTGTCCATCCCCTGCAGGACCAGCAGCACTGATTCCGTGCGCCCACTCTTGCCGCCGGCGTACAGGCGCTCCTGCAGTTCGGAGAGGACGTCGCCGCGCGCGGACATCAACGACTTCCCGGCCGACTTGTCACCGTCGAAACCCGGCGTCGACGCCGCGTCCACATCGGCCCAGGACGTGGACGCGGCGGCGAGACTGCTCGGGAGATACGAGGTGAAACCGGGGGAGGGTGGGCGGCTCATGGCGCGAGCCTAGGCCGACTGTTGCAACTCTTCTCGCAGTTGCGCCAACGTGCGGGCGAGGAGTCGGGACACGTGCATCTGCGAGATGCCCATCTTCTGCGCGATCTGCGTCTGCGTCATGTTGCCGAAGAACCGCAGCAGCAACACGTTCCGCTCACGTTCGGGCAGCTTCTCGAGAAGGGGGCGCAGTGCCTCGTGATTCTCGACGTTCTCCATTTCCTTGTCGTAGTCACCGAGAGTGTCCGCCAGGGACAGCCCCTCGGAATCGCTCCCGCTGGAAGCGCTGTCGACCGACAGGGTCTGGTAGGCGTTGCCCGCGGTGAGTCCCATGGCGACCTCTTCGCGGTCGAGATCGAGGTACTCGGCGAGCTCCGACACCGTCGGAGAACGACCCTGGGTCTGCGACAGATCGGCGATCGCACGCGAGAGCTGCAGATGCAGTTCCTTCATGCGGCGGGGTACGCGGACGGCCCAGCCGGCATCGCGGAAGTGGCGTCGCACCTCGCCCATGATGGTGGGCACGGCGAAGGAGACGAAGTCCGATCCGCGCTCGACGTCGAAGCGGTCTACTGCGTTGACCAACCCGACACGGGCCACCTGTACGAGATCGTCGTGGGCTTCGCCGCGGCCGTCGAAACGACGGGCGATGTGCTCGGCCAAGGGAAGGCAGCGCGTCACCAACTCGTCGCGCAACGTGCGCCGCAGCGGGTCGCCCTCCTCCAACGTGAGGATGCGCGTGAAGCGCTCGGCGACATCGGCGTACTCGTCGGCCGAGCGCCGTGGACGGGTCTTGCGTTCGGGAGGGGTCACTCGTCCCAACCACGCTTGCTCTTGGTGAACTCGATGGTCGTGGAGACGACTCCGTCCGCGTCCTCGGACTGGGAGGTGGACACCGAATCGGTCAGAGCGTTGAGGACGTGCCAGCCGAAGCCGGCCGCATCCAGGTCCGCGCCCGACTCGGTCGTCGTGGTCACCGAGACATGCATCGCGTCGTCGGTGGTGAGGAAGGTGCACAGCAGGCGCGCGCCCGGCGTCGCCCGCACGATGAGTCGGCTGCACGACTCGTCGATGGCCAGGCGGATGTCCGCGATGCTGTCGAGATCGAAGTCGTCCTGTGCCGCGAGGGTGGCTGCGACGGCACGCGTCACCGACAGTTGCGCGGCGTCGGCGTGCACACCGAGCTCTATGGTGGCGTCATCCCCTGCAGCGTTCGGTTCCGTCGTGATGGCCCGTGTCATGGAGTCTCCCACTTCTTTCTCGTAGATCGGGGCGAACCCCGGGCGTATCGGACAAATGTGTATACCCACTGTTCCAGGCGGTGAAACTGCATGTTCAGGGTGGTGCGGTGCCGAGGTCGGAGCGGTGGATCCGCGCGAAGTGGTTGGCATCGCCGCCCGGGTGGCGTAGGTTCATAGGAGGTTGAGTCAGCAGCCGACGCACGAAGCACCGTCGATGGTAGCCAGCACTCCCGTTTCTCTCACCTCGTATGTGACAGAGCCACTTTTCACTTTCGGAGCACCATTGCTCTGCTTCTCCAGCTCGATCGGCATTTGGAGAATCATGACTGTTTCTACGTTCAATGCAGCGACCACCACCACTTTCGGCGACGACGTCGTCATGCTCGGCGGGATCATCTCCGTCGAGAGGACCGACACCGGCGTCACCTACCGCGTCACGGGCAGCGTGGACCTGTCCAACGCGTCCACCTTCTCCGAGGTCGTCACCCGCGGCGAGGAAGACGGACAAACCGTCGTCCTCGACCTGTCGGGAGTCGACTTCTTCGGCACCGCAGCGCTTTCCGTGGTCGCGGCGCTCGACGCCGAGCACGGTGAGAACCTCACGCTCGTCGTCGGCGACGCCGTCACCCGCGTCATGGGCGCAGCTCGCTGGCAGCCCACCGCACGCGTCACCCGATAAACTCGGGGGGTTCTGTTTCACGCAGGATCGCCTTCCCACCTGCCCCTGTCGCCGTTCGCCGGTGACAGGGGCAGTGTCATGTCCGGACCAGGTCTCTGCCCGTCCGACCCTCGACCGGCCTCCGGCCTGCCCGTAGGCTCTGCTGGCATGGAACCCGTTGCGGCACTGCGCGAGGTCGCATTCTGGCTCGAACGCTCGCGGGCCGAAACTCGTCGCGTGAAGGCGTACCGCACGGCCGCCGACGTCCTGGCAGCGCTGGACCCCGACCGGCTGGCCGAACTCGCCCGCACGGACGGGTGGACGACGTTGCGGGGTATCGGACCCAAGACGTCGGCCGTCGCCGCCGCGGCGGCAGCGGGCGAGGTGCCCGAGTATCTCGTCGGACTGCGCGCCGCCGCCCAGCCGATCGGCCCCGAGGGCTCCGAGTTGACCGAGCTGTTGCGCGGCGATCTGCACACCCACTCGAACTGGTCCGACGGCGGCAGTCCGCTCGAGGAGATGGCGTACACGGCACGGGCGCTCGGACGCGAATACTGGGTACTGACAGACCATTCGCCGCGTCTCACCGTCGCGAACGGGCTGACTGCCGAACGGCTCCGAGCACAGTTGGCAGTGCTGGAGAACCTTCGCCTCGAGATGGCGGCGGACGACGACGATCACGAGATGCGCATCCTGTCCGGCATCGAGGTCGACATCCTGGACGACGGCAGCCTGGACCAGGATCCGGAACTGCTCGACGAACTCGACATCGTCGTGGCCAGCATCCACTCGCATCTGCGCGCCGACAGCGCCACCATGACCGCGCGCATGGTCGCGGCGGTGTCCCATCCGTCCGTCGACGTCCTCGGTCATTGCACCGGCAGGCTCGTCGAGGGCGGGCGGGGGACGCGTCCGGAGTCGACCTTCGATGCCCGCGCGGTGTTCGAGGCGTGCCGGGACCACGGAACGGCAGTGGAGATCAATTCCCGACCCGAACGACAGGACCCGCCCGAACGCCTGATGGAGCTGGCGCTGGAACTGGGGTGTCTGTTCTCCATCGACACCGACGCCCACGCTCCGGGGCAACTGGACTGGCTGGGCTACGGCAGTGCGCGCGCGGCGGCGGTGGGCATTCCCGCGGACCGCATCATCACGACGTGGCCGGTGGAACGACTTCTGGAGTGGACGGCATCGGGCACCCGGGACGAAAAGGTCGCAAAGAACAGGCAGAGTGCGCGAGAGATGTAACAATCACGGGCGGGCGATCCCGAGGAAAATGTCGGAACGGTCGGTTTACGAGCACGGGGGGACGCGGTGACGGCAGGCCGGACCCCTGACGACCGAATCCGTGACGACCCGACCTCGGACGCCCCCGTGACACGCGAGACGATCACGGCCGTGATCGCGGCGGTGTCCGCGTCGTCGGCCGACGGAGTCGTGATCTCCGACCGCTGCGGCGCCATCGACCACATCAATGCCGTTGCACGCAAGCTCCTCGGCTTTCCGGCGACGGGAACACCCGATGCGAGCAACCCCGATACAGCCGTGGGATTCACCGCCCTGTCGACGATCCTCGACGAGTTGGGCACGCGGGACGACACGCGTCCTCTCGGCGAGGTCGCCCCGGCGTGGACCGGTCGAGTCCACCTCGGAGACCGGCAGAGCGGGCGGACCGTGACAGTCCGGGCATGGGACCTCGGTGCTGGCGACGGCTCCGATCTGGTGGTGATGAGCCTCGTCGACGGGGTGGAGCGTGACGAACGGGAGCACGAACTCGTCGATGCCCTCACCGCGGTGCGTCTGCGCGCACGCGAACAGCGGATCATCGCGGGTCTGAACCGTGCGGCGTTGACGGGGAAGTTCGACGACCTCGCGGCCGCGGCCGCCGCGTCGATCCCGGATCTGTTCGGCGTCCCGCATGCCCTGATCCTCCGGGACCACGGCGGGGGGACGCTCGTCGTCACGGCGTCGACCGTCCCGGTGGACGAACCCAGCCGCACGTTGTCCGCCGGCACGGACAGCCTGGCCGGATACGCCTTCGACCGTCAGGACGTCGTGGTGTGCGGCGACGTCCGCGACGAGGTCAGATTCGACGTCTCGGTCCTGGAGAAGTACGGCATGCGCAGCGGGATGGCTGCGCCCATCCGAGGTGCCGACGGACTCTGGGGCGTCATCGTCGTCTACAGCGAACACCCCCACACCCCGACCAGCGATGCACTGTCCTGCCTGGTCACCGTCGCCGACGTGCTGGCGTCCGCGGTCCGTCGGTCCGACCTCGAACGGGAGCTGCGGTACCGGAGCCTGCACGATCCGTTGACCCAGCTCGCCAATCGCACGCTGGCGTACCAGCGCATCGACGAGGCGCTGGACAGCTCACGTGCCGACGGCAGTCTCACCGCGGTGGTCCTGGTGGACCTGCACGACTTCCGCACGATCAACGACAGCTTCGGACACGGCGCCGGCGATGCGGTGCTCGCCGCGGTCGCACCGATGTTGACCCGCACGGTGCGACCCGGTGACACCGTCGCCAGGTTCGGTGGCGACGAGTTCCTGCTGGTGTGTCCGGGTCTGCGCAGTTCGTTCGACGCGATCGGCATCGCGCAGAGCGTCCTCGCGATGTTCCGCCGGCCACTGACCATCGGCAACCGCATGACGACGGTGACGGCGTGCATGGGAATTGCGGTCGGATCCGGCGAACAGCCGGCCGCCGAGATGGTCCGACAGGCCGATGTCGCGATGGGCGGAGCGAAGAAGGACGGGCCCGGCAGTTACGAGCTGTACGACAAGGTTCAGGGCGGTGAGGCGTTGCGACGGCTGACCATCGCCACCGAGCTGCGAACGGCCATCGAGCACGACGAGCTGTCGGTGGCGTACCAACCGGTGTTCGACATCCGGTCGGGCCGGATGACCGGCGTCGAGGCACTGGCCCGCTGGACCACGTCGAGTCTGGGTGAGGTCGGTCCCGCCGAATTCGTTCCCGCGGCGGAACGAGCCGGCCTGATCGGACCGATGGGTGCGTGGGTGTTGCGACGGGCGTGTGCGGAGGCGGCGCAGTGGCAGTCCGGTGACCCCGTCGAGCTCCGAGTGAACGTGAGCCCGTTACAGTTGCGGCACAAGGCTTTCGCGTCGACATTGAGTCGGACGTTGGAGCAGACCGGCTTGGCGCCGTCATTGCTCGGGATCGAGATCACGGAGACCCTGTGGCTCGAGGACACGGCCGCCGTCACCGACAACCTGAACGAACTGCACGCCATGGGCATCAAGATTCTGCTCGACGACTTCGGTGTCGGCCACAGTTCGCTGGACTATCTGATGCGCTTCCCCCTGCTGGACAGCATCAAGATCGACCGGTCCTTCGTCGCTGATCTACCGCTCGCCCAGTCCGAGGCCGTGATCGGTGCGGTCGTGTCCGTCGCCGATGCCTTCGATCTGGACGTCGTGGGAGAAGGGGTCGAGACCACCGCGCAACTCGAGAGCCTCATCCGGTGCGGATGCGGGTACGCCCAGGGCTACCTGTTGGCCCGCCCGCTACCGCCCGCCGAGGTGAGCGCGTTGGTGGCGTCCGGGCGTGGGATGGATGTCCACTCCGGACCGGGTAGCTGATCGACGCTTCGAGACGTACATGTTCTCGTCGGCCACGGACCACGACGCCTCGATGCTCCCGGCCTCGGTGAGTGTGGACCAGCCCACCGACATGGGCACGTGGGCCCGCGCAGCGGACGACGACAGGTCGTCGAGCATGATCTCCACGTCGGACGAGGGACGGTCGAAGACGAGGATGCCGAACTCGTCGCCCCCGAGACGTGCGACGACGTCGGCATCGTGCGCCCACTCGCGGAGCAGATCGGCGGCGCGCCGGATCACGCGATCGCCCGCGGCGTGACCGTGCAGGTCGTTGACCTGCTTCATGCCGTCGAGATCGACGACGATCACGGCCCCCGGGTCCGCGAACGTCTTCCAGCGCACACCCTCCGGTTCGAGCACGCGGTTCCAACCGCGGCGATTCACCAGACCGGTGAGCGGATCGGTCTCGGCGTCGTGTCGCGCGAGTTCGGCGGACCGCTCGGCGTTCGCGCGAGCATGGTCGGTCTCGTAGACGGTGGTGAGTAGACCGGACAGGAGTTCGAGCAGTGCCGGCATCGCGGCGGGAAGGTCCTCGGAATGCGGACGGGATCCGTATCCGCACATCGTCCCGAACAGGCTTCCGTCGGCGCGGCGGATGGGCACCCCGATGTAGGACCGCACCGGGTCGTGGCCCGGTACCCCGATCGGAGGAAGACCCGACTGTTCGATGTCTGCGACGACCGAAGGTATCTCGCCGTCGATCATCTTCCGACACAGCGACGGCCCCCACCCGACGACGAGGCCGGTGTCGATTCCCAGGGCGTTGTCGTTGGCTCGCAGATAGATCTGGTTGTCGTCGACGACACGGGTCACGGCCCATGCCGTGGCCGGAACGACGCTGTCCAGATAGGTGACGACGGCCGCGCTCGCAGCATCGAACGTCGCGAGAGCGGACAGCGCGGTCGGTGCGGGGATCGTTTCGGTCACGGTCAGTCCTGTGGCGGGTGTTTCTCGACCGCGGCGCCCCGGTGTTGCCGCGTGCCCGGTGATTCCGGACCGGTGGTTTCCTGCCCGCCGAGTCTATCCCCAGCGCAGGAGGTCCTCCGCCGATTCCGCGGCTGAACCGTCGTGCACTTACCCTCGATGTCATGGCACCGACGTATGCAACCGCCGACAGGGTCGATCTGGACACTCTGCACCGCTTCGTCGCGGAACGACATCACGCGACACTGGTCACCATCAAGAAGTCGGGAGGGCTCCAGATCTCCCCCGTCACGTGTGGCCTCGACGCGCAGGGGCGCATCGTCGTCTCGACGTACCCGCACCGGGCCAAGACGGTCAATATCCGGCGGTCGTCAGCGGTGACGCTGTGCATCCACTCCGACGACTGGAACGGCCCCTACGTGCAGATCGACGGGACCGCCGAGGTCATCGACCTGCCCGACTCGGTGGAACCACTGGTCGACTACTACCGTGCGATCGCCGGTGAGCACCCCGACTGGGACGAGTACCGCGAGGCCATGGTGCGTCAGGGCAAGTCCATCATCAGGGTGTCCATCGACACGTGGGGTCCCATCGCCACCGGCGGCTTTCCGCCGCCGGTCGACGAGACCCCCGAGCAGGAGACCGACGCGTAGTCAGCTCTTCGCGGACACCACCGCGTCGACGACGGCCGCGCAGAAGGCCGGCAGATCGTCGGGATTGCGGCTGGACACCAGATTGCCGTCGACGACCACTTCCTCGTCGACGACCGTCGCGCCGGCGTTCTTCAGGTCCGTCCGCACGCTCGGGTAGGACGTCAACGTCCGACCACGGACGACGTCCGCCTCGACCAGGGTCCACGGGCCGTGGCAGATCACGCCGACCGGCTTGCCCGATGTGACGAAGGTGCGGACGAACGACACCGCATCCGTGTCGAGTCGCAACCGGTCCGGATTGGTGGTTCCGCCGGGCAGCACCAGCGCATCGAAGTCGTCCACGGACGCCTCGGAGACCAGTCCGTCGACGGCGAACGTGTCGGCGGCCTCGGTGTCGTTCTCGTATGCCTGGACCTCTCCATGCGTCAGCGACAGCAGGACGGTGGCGGCTCCCGCGTTCTCGAGTGCTTCCCGCGGTGCCGTCAGCTCGACCTGCTCGACGCCGTCCGTCGCGAGAAACGCGACGGTCAGTCCCGCGGCCGGGGTGAAATCGGTCGCCTGTGTGTCGGTCATGGAACAACCTTCCTCGTCGGCGGCAGTCGCCGAATGCGACACCGCCGACCGTGACCTACCCGGCCGCCGACGGTAGGAAACGGATCGCGTCTCGTCGGGTTGGGATGCGCCGGACGCGGGTATGTGGCAGGCGACCGGGTGCTCACCGAGCCCGGGTCGGCACCGCTGAGTGCACCGAGAGGTGGCGCCGGAGAGGGGAACACCATGAGTACACCGACCGCGAATTCTGCTCCCGGGATCATCGAGGACGCAGTCGATGCACCCGTGGCCACGTGCCTCTTCGAGCACACCACCGCCGGTATCGCACTGATGGTGGCGCTGTGCGCGGGGATGGCCGCCTTCGTCTCGGCCGCCGTGAACTCCGTCGCCCTGGGCGCGCTGGTCGGATTCCTGATGATCGGCCTCGCCGGCATGGCCGTCGTGCTGATACCGGTCGATCGCCGGTAATCTTTCTGTTCTCGAGAACTGCACCCAAGAGGAGGGATGATTGATGCCCGATTTCACGAGCCCCGAGCTTCCCGTCGAGGACGCAGTGGAGCAGGACCGCGACGTCGTTCCCGGAGACGACTCACCGACCCCGGCCTCCGCGGGCTCCTACGACGCGTCGGACGCCGACGTGCTCGAGCAGAACCGCGACGTCCCCCTCGACGACGAGTACGACCGCTGACCGACTACTGCTCGTCCACCGCTGCTTTGTCCACTGGTTTGTCATCTACCAGGGGATGGTCGACGGAGTTGAACCGCGCGGGTGATCCACCGGCCTCCGCGACGCCGTGGATGCCGCCCCAGACCATCATCGTCAGGTAGTCGATGAGGTCCTCGGCGGACATCGAGCGGTTCGAGATCCACCAGTGCGTGGCCAACTGCACGCCGCCGACGATGCCGTACGACCACGGGAGCGAGCCGCCGGAGTCCATCTGCATGCGGCGCAGGCGCTCGCCCAGAACGGTCGCGAGGAGTTCCGCGATCATGCGCTCGGACTCGGCCACGACGTCGCGGTTGGGTCCCGAGCTGTTCGACATCGCGTACAGGTAGACCTCGGGGTCCTCCGCCACGGTCTCGACGTAGGCGGCGACCACCCTGCGTGTCAGGTTGAACTCGTCGAGCTCGACGCTGATGGCCTCGTAGATGCGCGGGGCCAACGTGGTCTCCACGTAGCGCTCGAGCGTCGCGTTGGCGAGGTCGTTCTTGTCGTTGAAGTAGCGGTAGAGGACCGTCTTCGAGATGCCGATCTCGGTGGCGATCTCGTCCATACCGATATTGCGTCCGCGCAGTCGGATCGCGGCGAGCGTCCCGTCGACCAGTTCTTCACGGCGCGCGATCTTGTGCTCGCGCCAGCGCCGCTTGCGGCCGTCGGGCTTGTCGGTCCGGGACTCGGACTGTTTCTTCGGTCCGGACTTCGCGGCGGGGGAGGGTGTGGTGGGTTCGGAGGCGTCACCCGGTTCGGCGCTGTCCCCGTCCGTCTTGCTCGCTGCCGATCTGCTCGCCACGCGCGTGTTCTCCGTCCCGATGTCCGAGTGCGTTCGTGGCGCACTCGTGTGCCGCGACGCACGTCACGCCGCATGTTCGACAGTAGTGCCCGCCACCGGGTGCGCGTCGTCCGGGCGCGGCCCGGCGGGAGCGTGCCGGGGCCGAACCCGGCACAATGGACTCGGTGCAGCTCATGACATTCGACGAGGACGTCAAACGACGCGACCTTCGCAAGATGAAGACCCTCGCCACCGGCTTCCTGGTGTTCGCCACCATCGTGTACCTGTTCTGCCGGTGGCAGGAGTCCCGAGGGGCCGGGGAATGGGTGGGCTACGTACGCGCCGCCTCGGAAGCGGGCATGGTCGGCGCGCTCGCCGACTGGTTCGCCGTCACGGCGTTGTTCAGACATCCACTGGGACTGAAGATTCCGCATACCGCCATCATCAAGCGCAAGAAGGACCAGCTGGGCGAGAGCCTCGGGTCCTTCGTGGGTCAGAACTTCCTGGCCGTCGACGTCGTGTCCCAGAAGGTCGAGTCCGCCAGGATCCCGCTACGGCTCGGAACCTGGTTGGCCGAACCCGCACACGCCGATCGCGTCGCGGAGGAGACGGCCACCATCCTGCGGGGCGTGCTCGACGTGCTCGACGACGAGGACATCCAGCAGGTCATCGACAACACGATCGTCAAGAGACTGGGGGATCCCCAGTGGGGGCCGCCCATCGGCAAGGTTCTGACGTCGCTGCTCGAGGACAATCGTCAGAAGCCGCTGATCGACCTGCTGGCCGAGCGCGCGCACGAGTGGGCGCAGGGCAGCCTCGAGACGATCGATCGCATCGTCACCCGCGACTCGCCGTCCTGGTCGCCGAAGTTCGTCGATGTGCTTCTCGGCGAACGCATCCACCGCGAGCTCGTCGAGTTCACGTGGAAGGTGCGGTCCAATCCGCAACACGAGTTGCGGCTTGCGGCGGACAAGTTCCTCGTCGACTTCGCGCACGATCTGCAGAACGATCCCGAGACCATCGCCAAGGCCGAGTCGATCAAGTCCGAGATCATGGGCCGCGACGAGGTCACCGGTCTCGCCGCGGCGTCGTGGAAGGTGGCCAAACGCCTCATCGTCGACTCCGTCGACGATCCGAACAGCACCCTGCGCGCCAAGATCAGCGAGAACGTCCAGAAGTTCGGCGCCCGCCTGCGGGACGACGACGCGATGCGCGGTAAGGCGGACGGCTGGTTGATGGCCGGCGTGCGGTACGTCGTCGAGAACTACACCGACGAGATCACCACGGTCATCACCGACACGGTGGCTCGCTGGGACGCCGACGAGGCCAGCAACAAGATCGAGCTCCAGGTGGGCCGGGATCTGCAGTTCATCCGGATCAACGGCACCGTCGTCGGGTCGCTCGCCGGCCTGACGATCTACGCCGTATCGCAGCTGCTGTTCGGCTGACTCACGGTGTGATGCAGGGGTGCTAGCAGAGTGCTTGCTATTGCTAGCACCCTTCGTTACCCTGGAATGCGAGGCACACACTTCACCAGTGGAGGAGTTCACGAATGGCATCCCAGGAGAAGGAAGGCGACGACACCACAGTGGTGTCGGTGGCCGGAGATCTCGCCGCTCGGGTCGTCAGTACGGCGACTCAGGACATCGGGAGTTTCATTCGCGCACAGCGAGAATCCGCGCAGGTGTCCCTGCGACAGCTCGCTCTCTCCGCCGGAGTTTCCAATCCCTACCTCAGCCAGATCGAGCGGGGACTGCGTAAACCGTCGGCGGAAGTCCTCAGCCAGATCGCCAAGGGTCTTCGCGTGTCCTCGGAGGTCCTGTACGTGCGAGCCGGCCTGCTCGAGGAGCGGCCGCACAGTCCTATCGCCGATGCGGTGCTCGGTGACGACTCCATCACGGAGCGTCAGAAGCAGGTGCTCCTCGAGATCTTCTACTCGTTCCGCCGCGAGAACGAGACCGGCACCGAACCGCTCCGCCGCAGCACCACACCAGAAACGACATCAGGAGAAACCACATGACCGACCCGAAGTTCGACACCGTCAAGACCCCGCTGTTCGCCGCCGTCGGCGCCGGAGATGCCGTGGTCCAGGCCGTGGCAGACGTGGTGGCCCAGGTGCGCAACCGCGCCGAGAGCACGCAGGCCGACGTCAACGACCGCGTCGACACCGCCCGTGCACGTCTCGCGGACCTGCAGGAAGACGTCACCGAGAGCGTCGAGACGCTGCGTGGCCGACTGAACGCACTGCCCCAGGAACTGCCCGAGGAGATCGCCGACTTGCGTGAGCGTTTCACCCCGGAAGAGCTGCGCAAGGTCGCCGAGGCGTACCTCAAGGTCGCATCGGACCTCTACACCGCACTCGCCGAGCGCGGCGAGGAGACCGTCGAGCGCATCCGCAAGAACCCGACCGTCGAAGAGGGCCTCGAGCGCGCCAACTCGGCCGCCAACGACGCCGTCGACCTGACCGAGCAGACCCTCGGCACCGTCGCCTCGCAGACGCGCGCCGTCGGTGAGCGCGCCGCTGCACTGGCAGGCCGCGCGTCCACCCGCGTCCAGGAAGGTGCCGACGAGGCCACCGACGCCATCAAGGACGGCGCGGACGAGGCAGTCGACAACGTCGACGAGGCAGCCGACGAGCTGAGCGAGAAGATCGACGAGCTGGGCCAGAAGGCCAAGGATGCGGGACAGAAGGCATCCGACAAGGCGTCCGGCGCTGCCGGTGCCGTCGAGGGCAAGACGCGCAACAACGCGGACTCGCCCATCAAGAAGGCACCCGCCAAGAAGGCTGCACCGGCCAAGGCTTCGGCTCCCACACCGGCGCCCGCCAAGAAGGCCACCCCGGCCAAGAAGGCTCCGGCCAAGAAGACCACCAGCTAGTAGAACCCGGCATATCCGACCCCCACGCGAGACCAGCGTGGGGGTCGGTGTCGTTTAGGATGACCGCTATGCCCATGGCGTACAGCGCGACCAGCGCGATCATGAACATCCTGCAGCTCATCGCCCTGGTGGGTGTCGCCTTCGCGCTGTTCCACGCCATCCGCCAGCGTCCCGATGCATTCACCGCCGCGGACAAGCTGAACAAGCCGGGGTGGGTGGCCATCCTCGCGATCGCCCTGCTGGTACTGCTGGTGTTCCCGGTGGTCGGGTTCGTCGGCATCATCGCCGTGGTCGCCATCGGCGTGTACCTCGTCGACGTGCGGCCGAAGGTCGACGACATCCAGCGCGGACCTCGCTGGTAGTCGCTACCCCTGGCCTGTCACGGTCAGCCACAGCAGCGCCCCGTTGAGGGCGACGATCAGCGCTGTCGTCACGACGGCGAGGACGACCGTCGTGCGGGAGTTGATGCGAGTGCCCATGACAGCCGAACTCGAGGTCATGCGCACCAGCGGTATCAGCGCGAACGGGATGCACAGGCTCAGGACGACCTGACTGAGCACCAGCGCCAGCGTCGGATCCACCCCGATGCCCAGCACGACGAGTGCCGGAATCAACGTCACCACGCGCCGGGCCTGGATCGGAATGCGCTTGTGCAGCAGACCTTTCATGATCTCGGCACCCGCGGCGCACCCCACCGACGTCGAGGCCAGGCCCGACGCCAGCAGGCCCACGGCGAAGACCGCGGCCACGCCGGGACCCAGATTGTTCTCGATCGCGGCGTGGGCGCCGTCGATGGTGTCCGTTCCCTCTTCGCCGCGGAAGGCCGAGGCCGCGAGGAGCAGCATGCCGATGTTGACGCTGCCCGCGATGATCAGGGCGAAGGTGACGTCCCACTTGGTCGCCCGCAGCAGTCGATCGAGCCGGCCGGAATCCTTCTCGACGCCGTGACGGTCCCGCGCCAACGCCGAGTGCAGGTAGATCGCGTGCGGCATGACGGTCGCGCCGAGCATGCTGGCGGCCAGCAGGACCGATCCCGATCCGTCGAAGCCCGGAACGAGGCCGCCGGCGACGCCTCCCGCGTCGACGTCGGTGAAGAACAGACCGGTGAGAAAGCCGATGGTGATGATCGCCAGCATGCCCATGACGACGAACTCGAACGTGCGTTGCCCGCGGCGCGACTGGACGGCGAGCACGCCCATGGACACGACGCCGGTGATGAGTCCGCCGACGAACAGCGGGACCCCGAACAGCAGGTTGAGGGCTATGGCGCCGCCGATGACCTCGGCGAGGTCCGTCGCGATCGCCACGGCCTCGGCCTGCACCCAGAACGCCCGCCGGGGCCAGGGGCGCATGCGGGCGCCGAGCATTTCCGGCAGCGACTTGCCCGAGACGAGACCGAGCTTGGCCGACAGGTACTGAATGAGTACGGCCATGGCGTTGGCGGCGACCAGGACCCAGACGAGCAGGTAGCCGTAGCGCGCACCCGCGGTGAGATTGGCGGCGACGTTACCCGGGTCGA
Source organism: Rhodococcus sp. MEB064 (assembly GCF_000834565.1). Taxonomy (NCBI): domain Bacteria; kingdom Bacillati; phylum Actinomycetota; class Actinomycetes; order Mycobacteriales; family Nocardiaceae; genus Rhodococcus; species Rhodococcus sp. MEB064. The sequence goes on along the minus strand of NZ_JXQS01000025.1, from coordinate 20,309 downwards.
CGTAGGCGATCGCGGCGACGAACGCCGGGCCCAGCAGGGTGAACAGCCGCACGGGTGTGAGGCTGCCCGAGGGGGGTAGACGGGTGCCGACGCGCTCTGCCATTCCGTGAGTGTAGGTCACCCGATCCGTTTTTGTTCGCTTGGCCGTACGGAGAAGTTAGGCCACCCGTATCCAGCCCGTGCTCATTCTGGTTCGTCGACCCATTCGAGCAGGTCACCGGGTTGGCATCCCAGCACCCGGCACATGGTCTCGAGCGTGCTGAACCGGACCGCTTTCGCTCGCCCGTTCTTCAGCACCGCCACGTTCGCCGGCGTCAGTCCGACGCGGTCGGCGAAGTCGCCGACGCTCATCTTCCGCTTGGCCAGCTCGACGTCGATGCGCACGACGATCGGCATCAGATGACCGCGTCCATGTCGGTACGCAGCGCCGTCGCCTGGCGCAACAGCGCGCGCATCACCACCATGAGAAGTGCTGCGACGCCGATGATCATGCAGAACAGGAACAGCAGGAGTGGCAGGCCGGGATCGTCCGCCGTGAATCCGACGACGAGGAAGACCACGGCGAGAACGGCGCCCGCCGCGGCGATCGAGCGGACGATCGCGTCGACCCAGACGAACGACGCATCGGTGAAGATGCGGTCGCGTCGCACCAGCGTCAGCAGCTTCCATGTCGAGACGACGACGACCTGGATGCACACCACCCAGAAGATCGACACCGACGTCAGGGGCCACCGGAGGTAGGCCGCGTCCGGATTCTCGCGGGCCATGTGGGCGAACTGTCCGGGCAGCGACATGACCTGCAGGAGCACGAGGAGCGCGAAGAGGCAGGCGAGTGCGGCCTTGGATGCCGCGATGACACGGCCTTCGGTGATCATGGATCGAGTATCGCTGAGTATCTATCGATAATCAATAGACGATCTAGGGTGTCGTCGCTGCAGCCGAGGTCGACGCCTATCGTCTGAGGGTGCCTGTGACGGAGTACCGCATCGACGACCTGGCCCGGGAAGCCGGCGTGAGCGTCCGCAATGTGCGCGTCTATCAGGACCGCGGGTTGCTGCCTCCGCCCCGCAAGGTCGGGCGCACCGGCTGGTACGACGAATCGCACCTCGCGCGGTTGCAGATGATCTCTCGGATGCTCGACCGGGGCTACACCTTCGTCACCATCAGCGAACTCCTGACCGCGGCGCAGTACGGACTGCGTGTGGAGGATGTGCTGGGCACCGAGGACCCGGACGGCGCCGCCACCGTCGACAGATCGGTCTATCTGTCCCGCAGCGACATCGACGCCATGTTCGACGGTCGCATCACGGACGTCGAACTCGGACGCGCCCAGAAGTTGGACGTGTTCACGGCGGAGGGCGACGGGTTCCGCGTCGCGAATCCGGCGCTCGTCCGCGCTGCGAAGGTGCTGTTCGACGCCGGACTGGCGTTGACGGACATCCTCGACCGCACCGAACGTGTGCACTCGGATCTGACCAGCGTGTCGAAGCAGTTCGTCCGTCTGGTCGTCGACCGCTTCGTTCCGGGCGGCGCCGATCCGTTCCTGCTCGAGCCGAGCGAACTCTCCGCGATGGCCGACCTCATCACCACCCTTCGTCCTCTGGCGGCCCAGGCCGTGCAAGCTCTGTTCACCGAAGCCATGGATGCCGAGATCGTGCACGCCATGGAGACCGCGCTCGACGGCGCGACACCGTCGGACTCGCCCGGGTCCGACGACGACACCCGAGGAGACGCATGACCGATCGACGCACGTTGTTGGCCACCGCCGTCGCCGGCGCCGCGGTAGCCGGTGTGGCGGGAGCTGTGGTGTCCCGCCGCCGAAGCTCACCGCCGTCCACCCGACTGGGCGATGCGGACGTGCTTCTGCGTCGACCCGATCTGGAACCGCGGGTGCGCACCGTCGTCGCCGAGGACGGCGCACGACTGCACGTCCGTGAGTACGGGGACCCCGACGCCGATCCCATCGTGCTGAGCCACGGATGGACATGCTCCGCCGATTACTGGACGCCGCAGATCAACGACCTGGCCGGCACCTACCGAGTGGTCGTGTACGACCAGCGGGGTCACGGGGCGAGCGACGTCGGTACGCGGCCGCTCGGTCCGGACGTCCTGGGAGACGACCTCGCCGCAGTGCTCGACGCGACGGTGAGCACCGACCGACCGGCAGTCCTGGCCGGACACAGCATGGGCGGCATGTCCGTGATGGCGTGGGCGGGAGAGTATCCCGAGCAGGTGCGCCGCTACGTGAAGGCGATTCTGCTGGCCAACACCGCGACCGACAGTCTGGTCCGTGAGACGACGGTGATCCCGCTCCCGCCCGGTGTGGCGCAGGTGCCCGCACGGGTCGCGTCGTCCGTCATGGGATCGGTCCTGCCCATTCCGTCCAGCCCGCTGTCCGCGCGAGCCCTGAAGTACGTGACCATGGGTTCGGCGTCGACGCGCGCACAGGTGGCGTTCTGCGAGCGCATCGTCCGGGACTGCGCACCTCGGACCCGCGGGATGTGGGGTTCGGCGTTGTCCACCCTCGACATCCGCGACGCCTTGCACAACATCGACGTGCCGACGTCCGTCATCGTGGGGACCGTCGACAGATTGACCCCGCCGGTCCACGCCCGAAGCCTCGCCGAGCAGCTGTCCCGCGCCGGCGTGCTGAATGGCGACACGTCCGGGCGACTGATCGAACTGCCCGGTGTGGGTCACATGAGTTCGGTCGAGGCCATCGCCGAGTTCGACGCCGAACTCGTTCGACTGGCGGAACTCCCGGCCTGACCCGGAGCCCGACTCAGCTGAAGACGACGGTCTTGCGGCCGTGGACGAGGACACGGTCCTCGAGGTGCCATCGCAGGCCGCGCGCGAGAACCATCTTCTCGATGTCGCGGCCCTGACGGACCATGTCCGCCACCGCATCCGAGTGATCGATGCGGATGACGTCCTGCTCGATGATGGGTCCGGCGTCGAGTTCGGCCGTCACCAGGTGGCAGGTCGCACCGATCAGTTTGACGCCGCGCGCGAAGGCCTGGTGATACGGGCGGGCGCCGACGAACGACGGCAGGAAGCTGTGATGGATGTTGATCGCGCGGCCGGACCAGTGCTCGCACAACGACTCCGGGAGTACCTGCATGAAGCGGGCCAGCACCACCGCGTCGGGTGAGTAGCCGTCCACGAGGTCGCGCAGAGTGTCGAAGGACGGTCCACGCTCCGCCGGATCCTTGGGGAACGGGACGTGGTGGAACTGCACACCGTGTGCGCGCGTGACGGATTCGAGGTCCGGGTGGTTGCCGATCACGGCGTCGATGGTCGCGGGCAGCTCGCCGCCGGCAGCGCGACCCAGCAGGTCGTGCAGGCAGTGCCCCTCCTTGCTCACCAACAGCACGACGCGCTTGCGCTCACCCGAGTCGCTCAGCGACCACTCGGTCTCGGGGCCGATCTCGTCTGCCACGGAGGCGAAACGCGCCCGGAGCTCGTCCACCCCGATGTCGATGGACGACGCCGCAACTGCCTGGCGTGTGAAGAACCAGCCGCTGTCCGCATCGGCGTGGTACGCGGCCTCGACGATCGACCCACCGAGATCGGCGAGGAAGGTCGAGATCCGCGCGACGATACCCGTGCGATCGGGACATCCGAGAGTGAGAACGAAGCGGCGAGATTCGGACGGCATGGAACCCATTCTCTCACCCGTGACAGGCTGGACGTCATGACTACCCTCACCCGCGGTGACGTCGCCCGCATGGTCGATCACACGCTGCTCAAGCCCGAAGCGACGCTCGCCGACGTGCGGGCGCTCATCGACGAGGCGAAGGATCTGGGAGTGCTCGCGGTGTGCGTCTCACCGTCGATGCTTCCGGTGCGCGACACCGGCGACCTGGTCGTCGCCGCGGTGGCGGGTTTCCCGTCCGGAAAGCATCATTCGCTGATCAAGGGATCCGAAGCGCGCCTGGCCGTCCAGCACGGGGCCACCGAGATCGACATGGTCATCGATGTCGGCGCGGCGACCGCGGGCGACTTCAATGCCGTGCTGTCCGACATCATCACCGTCCGGGAAGCGATGGGCGACAACGCCGTTCTCAAGGTGATCATCGAGTCCGCCGCCCTGCTGGCGTCCGCGCAGGGAGAACGCGCCGTGACGGAGTGCTGCTACGCGGCCGAGCGCGGTGGCGCGAACTTCGTCAAGACCTCCACCGGTTTCCACCCCGCCGGCGGTGCGTCGGTCGAGGCGATCGCTCTGATGGCGTCGGCCGTGGGTGGGCGGCTCGGCATCAAGGCATCGGGCGGCATCCGCGACGCGGACACCGCCCGAGCGCTGATCGAGGCCGGTGCGACACGGCTGGGACTGTCGGGAACCCGCGCGGTGCTGGACGGGTTCCCGGCCTGATCAGCAGCTGATCTGCTGCGAGGAGTCCTGCGCGACGGGGATCGTGTACTGTCCGCCGCTGAGCGTCATGTGGATACCCGTGTCGGTGACCTCGAGCGCGTCGGGAGTCATTCCCAGCGGGTAGGCCTGCAGGCTGTCCGTGAGGATCGTGACGACGCTGTCCGCCAGGTCCGTCGGGATGCCGATGCCGAGGATCGACGCGTCGACCGTCTCCACGACGATGGCGTCGCCCTGGACGACAGGCTTCACCGTCAACTGGGCGAGCCCGCCGACGATGCCGAAGTTCAGCGTGCCCGCCCCCGGGTCGCTGGTGACACCGGAGACGATGCCGCCGACGCCCTGGGCCTGGAGGGTCGCGAGGATGCCCTCGGTGGACCAGGTGACGTCCGCCGTGCTGCTGCCGATCTGCCCGGACGAGGTGTCGCTGCCCGTGAGGTCGACGTCGTCGATGGTGGCCTGGACCTGCATGTCCTGCGCCGGCCCGAACTTCGTGTCGTCGCTGGAGATGTCGACGGACGAGAACTTCTTCGTGGCCAGCGAGAACAGTACGGGCTGCAGTCCGAGCCCGACGTCGATCTGCGAGCCGAGCTCGCTCTCGAACTGCGTGGTGAGGCAGTTCTCGACGCGGTTGCGGGCGTACAGCTCGCCGCCGACGAGCGCGACGATCAGCACGACGACCACGGAGATCGCGATGAGGGGCACTCGGGAGCGCCGCCGGGGTGCAGTGGATTGGCTCATGAGGGACATTGTTCAGCAGGTGTCTGAGGCATCTCTGTGAACGAGGCATCCGGTGACGAGCCTCCGCGAAACGACTGTGACAGATGACACATCCGAGTAGTCTCACGTCATGGCCGGTGACGATGTCGTGGAGCGCTTGGACGGACTCGTCACCGAGCAGGACGGGTTCTTCACCTCCGCTCAGGCGATGGATGCCGGGTACACGCCCACCGACATCGAAGCGCATGTCGACGACGGCTCGTGGACTCGCGTGGAGACGGACCTGCTGCGTCTGACCGAGTGGCCGCACCACGACCTCGAGGAGTACTCGAAGTGGTGCGCGTGGCTCGGACCGACCGCCGTCGTCTCGCACCAGAGTGCTGCGGAACTGCACGGGCTCGGATCGCTGCACCCTCAATTCGTCCACATCCGGGTCAGCGGAACGGCCCGCGCGCACGATCGACGCCTCGCCGTCCACCGTGGCCGGCTCGTCGGCGCCGACATCGAGTTCACGGGCACCTTCCGCCTGACGACGCCCACCCGCACCGTGCTCGATCTCGCGGCCGGAGGAATCTCGCAGTTCACGCTCGACGAGGTGGTCGGTGACGGGCTGATGCTCGGTCGCCTGACGGTGGACGAGCTGTTCGAGCAGGCGGTCGAGTGCGGGGACCGTGTGGCCGAGCGCGTGGAGATGGCCCTGCGCTGAGATGATGGGCCCGGTGACGCGGACCCTCCTGATCGACAACTACGACTCCTTCACCTACAACCTCGCGCAGTACATCGAGGAGGTGTCGTCGGTTCCGCCGATCGTCGTGATGGGTGATGCCGAGTACGACTCGGTTCCGTGGTCCGATGTGGACGCGGTGGTGGTCTCGCCGGGCCCCGGTCGTCCGAGCCGTGACGCGGACCTCAGCCTGGGTCGTGAGGCGATCCTCCGGAGCGGCCTGCCCGTGCTCGGCGTGTGCCTGGGGCATCAGGGCATCGCCGAATGTTTCTCCGGCACAGTCGACCTGGCGCCGACACCGATGCACGGTCGTCTGTCCGATGTGATCCACGACGGAACGGATCTGTTCGCCGGGCTGCCGTCGCCGCTGCGCGTCGTCCGCTATCACTCGTTGGCCGTCACGCGGGTGCCCGACGTTCTCGAGGTGACCGCACGCAGCGACGACGGAGTCGTCATGGCTCTGCGTCACCGCACCTTGCCGATCCGGGGCGTGCAGTTCCACCCCGAGTCGATCGGCACGGAGGGTGGGCTGCAGCTGATCGCGAACTTCCTGAGCCTTGTACCGCCGTCGACACGGGTGGCGCCCGCGCCCGACCCGCCGTCCATCCGGCCCGCACGGTACGAGGCACACGTGCGGCGGATCGACAGCCTCCCCGACCCGGCCGAGGTGTCCCGGTTCCTCGGTGGTGCGACGTCGTTCTGGTTGGACTCGAGCGCCGACATCACGGGGGGAGTCCGCTTCTCGTTCCTCGGCTCGGGTGACGGCCCGCTCGCCGAGCACCTGGAGTACGACGTCGCGACGTCGACGGTCACGGTGCGCGGTGTGCAGGGTGAGAGCGTGACCGTGGTGCCGAGCTTCCTCGAGTACTTGGACGAGCAGCTGGGTCTGCGGACCCTGTCCCGCGTACCGGAGGTGCCGTTCGAGTTCACGCTCGGCTACGTCGGGTACCTCGGCTACGAGCTGGCAGCGGAGACGTCCGGAGGCGCCGTCCATGCGGCGCGGACGCCGGACGTGCAGATGATCTTCGCGGACCGACTCGTCGCTCTCGATCACCGTGAACGCTGCACGTATCTGCTGACGCTCTCGGAGGTCGGGTGCAGTTCCGCCGCCGCGCTGGCGTGGCTGGAGACGACGGAGTCCGCCCTCGCAGCGATGACGCCGTGGGAACCGGTCGTTGCGGCACGCCCCACGTTCGGTCCTCCGCCGGCCGATGTGCGCCCGAGGCACGACGACGACGCCTACCGCCGGGCCGTCGCTGCCTGCCTGGACCTGATCACGCAGGGGGAGAGTTACGAGATCTGCCTGACCAACGAGTTCACCGTGCCGTACACGGGCGATCCGGCGGACCTCTACACAGCGTTACGACGCGTCAGCCCCGCTCCCTACGGGGCGTTCCTGTCATTCCCCGGCGTCGCGGTGCTCAGTGCGTCACCGGAGCGGTTCCTGCGGATCACCGCGTCGGGAGACGTGGAGTCCAAGCCCATCAAGGGCACTCGCGCCCGCGGACGTACCCCGGACGAGGACGTCGCGGCGCGGGACGATCTGCGGTCCAGCGAGAAGGACCGCGCCGAGAACATCATGATCGTCGATCTGGTGCGCAACGATCTGAACAGAGTGTGCGAGTCCGGGTCGGTCCGGGTGCCCGTGTTGTTCGACGTGGAGACCCACACTCATGTGCACCAGTTGGTGTCCACGGTCGTGGGGCATCTGCGGGCGGGAGCGACCGCCGTCGACTGTGTGCGCTCGGCGTTTCCGGGTGGCTCCATGACCGGCGCGCCGAAGCGTCGGACGACGGAGATCATCGACCGTCTCGAGAACGGTGCACGCGGCGTGTATTCCGGTGCGCTGGGCTGGTTCTCGCTGTCGGGCGCTGCCGACCTCTCCATCGTCATCCGGACGATCGTGCTGTCCGACGGCATGGCGAGCGTCGGCACCGGCGGCGCGATCGTCGCGTTGTCGGACCCCGAGGACGAACTCCGCGAGATGCACCTGAAAGCGGCAGCGCTGCTCGGTGCCCTCGGGCTCACGCCGGTGCGACCGCCTCCCACGGCAGCTGGAGCACGTTGTCCCGCATCCGACGTCGCGGGACCGTGATCGGAAGGCCCTGTGCAGCAAGCGCTGTCGCCGCCGAGCGCCACCGCACCCGCGGGCCGAACGGCGCCAGGGGAGCGGCGACGTCCCACGCACGGTCGGCGGCGCGCAGCACGTCGTGGATGCGCTCGCCGGGAACGTTCCGATGGATGAGGGCCTTGGGTAGGCGCTCGGCGATGTCCGACGGACGGTCCACCGTGAACGGATCCCAGGCGATGGTCAGGGACACCGGTCCCTGCGCGGCCACGGTCACCCATGTCGCGCGTCTGCCCAGTTCGTCGCACGTCCCGTCGATCAGCAGACCTCCGTCGGCGAGCGAGGACGTGATGCGGGACCACGCCCCCGGTACTGCATCCTCGGGGTACTGACGCAACACGTTGAACGCGCGCACCAGGTGGGGTCGGAGCCCGGCCAGTTCGAAACCGCCGCGTCGGAAGCTCACGCCGTCCTGATCGGGAACTACTCGCCCCGGGTCGATCTCGAGTCCGACGACGGCGATGTCGGCACGGACGGTCCTCAGTCGAGAGGCCAACTCCAGCGTCGTCACCGGGGACGCCCCGTACCCCAGATCGACGACCAGCGGCGCCGACGAGGAGGTCAGCAGCGACCGGATCGCCGGATCGTGCACCAGCCTGCGATCACTGCGACGCAGCCTGTTGATGTTCGTCGTGCCACGGGTGACGACACCCTCGAAGGCCATGAGCAGACGGTCCGGAAGCGCAGAGGGGGGATCAGGCGTTCTTCGTCAGCCATTCGTGCGTGACGTCGCCCTCGCCGCGCCACAGATCGACGAGGTTGACCAACATCAACTGTTCGAGCTTGCCGCCGATGAACGGGATGTACACCTTCGCCTCGGACGTGGTGCGCAGCGTGGAGCCGGTCTCGGTCGCGAACAGCGACGTCGTGCCGGTGAGGCTGCCGGGACCGGCGGGGATGGACGCGTCGTACTTGCCGGCCGTCGTCTCCGAGTACGCGTCGTGGTGGATGTTGCGGGTGATGACCATGTCCTTCTTCATCACGGCCTGCGCCACGTCGGGAAGCGTGTTGCGAGGGATGATGTGGCGCATGACGACGTCGACGCCGTCGGCGGTGACCTCGAACTTCGTCAGCTCGTTCTCGGACAGTTTGCGCAGTTCGACGATGATCGCGTCCCAGTAGTCCCGGGTCGTCAACGCTGCGTACACCTGTTCCGTCGTGAACGGGAGTCGAGCCGAGTAGTTCATGCGACGTGCCATGGTCGATGAGGTTACCGGTGAGTCAGAGGTGCTCCGGCGCCCAGGTGTCGGTGAAATCCTGTTCGGCGTCGATGAGGGCGAGGACCTGCTCGATGACGGCCTGCTCGATCTTCCCGCCGAAGATGGGCACCTTGACCTCGGCCTGACCCGTCGCGGTGAGCGCGGATCCGGCACCCTTCGACCGCAGCGCGAGAGTTCCGGTGATCGAGGCGGGAGCGCCCTCGACCTTGGCCTCGAACGTGCCCGAGGCGCCCTGGGCGTCCAGTGAACCCCACGACTCGGTGCGGTGGATGACCAGGTCACCGGGGCGGATGGAGGTGATCGCGCCCGGCAGCAGCTCCTCGGCGATGGCCTGCGTCATGGATACGGACACGGTGCGGGTGTCGGCCGTGTCCCCGGAGACGGTGACATCGTTCAGCACGGCCTTGGGGCCGCCCACGGCCTCGAGGCGATCCGCCCAGTACTTCTCCGACGTGAGCGCGGCGTGCACCGTCGCGGCGGAGAGGGAGGACGGGACCGTGTGATCGAACCTGCGTGGCATGGACTGAGATTAACTCTGCGCGGCGCGCTCGGATCGCAGCGGGTGACCCTTCGAGGTCAGGCACTTGCCCGTCTCGAGGTTCCAGTCCCAGCCGTGCAGGTTGCACGTCAGCGTGTTCCCCTCGATGACACCGAACTTCGACAGATCCGCCTTCAGATGCGGGCACCGACGCTGGATCTCCCAGCCGTCCTTGACGATGGTCGCCGTGTCGTCGTGCGCCTCCGCGAACCAGCCGTCCGCGTAGGCGATGCGCTCGTCGGTGAGGCACTTGAAGAACGTGTACAGGAACTCGTTGTAGCCACCGACCCGCTTCGCGCGGAACCGCGTCGACAAGAAGATCGAGTTGACCCAGTCGGACTCTCCGTCCCGCAGCACCGTGCGGACCAGCTCGGCCGGGATCTCGAACGTGTAGCGGAACTTCTCGTCCTGGATCGGTTCGCGGACTATCCGCTTCGGAAAGTCGAGCACGACCCGATCCGCACCCTGCAGGTTGAGCTCCACCGGGTAGCCGATGCCGTCGGAGATCTGGTCGGTCTGCGCCATGATCGGCTCGAACAAGGCGCGCAACGGTCCCAGCAGCGGCTCGCCGGCTGCGGTAGCCCAGGACGCCTTCTCCGCCGCGATGACGTCGGCCTGACGCTGCGCGTACGCCTCGATGTAGTCGGCCTTGCCGGTGGTGAAGATGGCCTCCACCTCGTCGGTGGGCAGCGGGTGCGCCAGCTCGTTCAGGTCGGAGCCCGCGAAGTCCGCCGTGGTCCCCGGCATCATCAACAAGCCCTTGTCGTGGCCGTGGCGGCGCATCTGGTCGAGGAACACCATCTGGTCGGGGAAGATGTTCGCCGGATCGCCGTAGACGTCGTTCAGTGAGCGCAGCTCGTCGTCGAGGAAGCACGGGGGACCGGCCGACGGGATGACCCACGTCGCGCCGACCTGCTCGATGTACTGCCGACACCGGTCCATCTGCCGCTGCCGCTTCTGGGTGCCGAAGGCATCCTTGGCGCGCTGCGGCATGTCGTAGACCATCGGGTACCAGATGGCACCGGAGTACTGCAGCATGTGCACGTCGATGTGGCCGAACGCCTCGGTCATCATGTCGAGGTCCACGGGTCGGGCGTCGTTCATGTTGAACGCGGTGGTCTCCCCGTCACTGACGACGAGGCCGGAGTCACCGATGGGGCCGTCGGCGGGGGCACGCAGTGCGACGATCATCACGTCGAGGTCGCCCTTGGGGCCGGACACCGTGTGCTTGACCGAGTCGGTCGTCTCGAAGAACTTGGTGAAGCCGAGCTTCTCGAGCTCCGTGCGCAGATCCGGCACCGGGTAGTCCGGCAGCAGCACCACGGCGTCCTTGTTGACGTGCTTCGCCAGGTGCTTCGGGTCGAAGTGGTCCTTGTGAAGATGCGAGACGTACAGGTAGTCGCAGTTGCCCAGGTCGTCCCAGTCCAGCTGGGAGTTGTCCGGGAACGGGAACCACGACGTGAAGTACGCCGGATTGACCCACGGGTCGCACAGAATGGATCCCGCTGTTGTCCGAATGTGGAATCCGGCGTGTCCGACGCTGGTGACCTGCACGTGAATCCTTCCGAAAGACCTAGTCCGTTCACCCTCCATGGTAGGCGCGCTCGCGCGGGTGCCTGCCACCCCGACCGGCCGGGTACCGTTCACCCTCGTGACCAGCAGTCCTCACCTGTCCGCGGACCTCGTTCGCAGCGGCGATCCCGCGCGCACGACCTTCGCCGATCTCACCACCATCCGCGTGGGTGGTCCCGTCGGCACGTTCGTCGACGCGACCACGTCGGAGCAGCTCGTCGACGCCGTGCGCAGCGCGGACGCCGACGGTCGGCCTCTGTTGGTGATCAGCGGCGGGTCCAACCTGCTCGTCGGCGACGACGGGTTCGACGGTGTCGTCGTCCACATCGCCACCTCCGGGTTGCGTGTCGACGGCACTCGCATCCACGCCGATGCCGGAGTCGAGTGGGACCTGCTCGTGCGGACCGCACTCGACCACGGCCTCGCCGGTGTCGAGGCCCTGTCCGGGATCCCGGGCAGCGTGGGCGGCACGCCCGTGCAGAACGTCGGTGCCTACGGAGCGTCCACCTCGGACTGCCTCGAATCGGTCACCGTTCTCGACCGCGAGACCGGCGAGGTGGAGGTGTGGGACAACGCCCGCTGCGGGTTCGGATCGCACCGGTCCTCGGCGTTCAAGTACACCGACCGCTACGTCGTGGTGAACGTCACGTTCGACCTTCAGCGCAGCGACGAGTCGGCCCCCGTGCGCTACGCCGCTCTCGCCGAGCGGCTCGGTGTCCGCATCGGCGACACGGTGTCCGCTCGGGAGGTCCGCGACGCCGTCATCGCCCTGCGCACCGATCGCGGCATGGTGTGGAACGAGGCGGAGCACGACTCGTGGAGTGTCGGATCGTTCTTCCTGAATCCGATCGTCGAGGTGGTTCCGCCCGAAGCTCTCGGATCACCGCAGTTCACGGACCCCAAGGGCATCAAACTCAGCGCCGCCTGGCTCATCGAGCACGCCGGCTTCTCCCGCGGCTACGGCGCGGACTTCGGCACCGGGCGCGTCACGCTGTCCACCCGCCACGTCCTGGCCGTCACCAATCGGGGCGGCGCCACGGCGGCGGATGTCCTCGCGCTCGCGTCGCACGTCAAGGCCGGTGTGTTGAAGAAGTACGGGATCACCCTGACCCCCGAGTGCCGACTGGTGAACTGCTCGCTCGACTGACGAGTCTGTTTCCACAGGTACCGTTGTGCGCGTGACGATGCAGGGGAAGACACCGATCGCGGCCGTTCTCGCGGTGCTGGCACTCGTGGTGGCGCTCGTGGCGGGATGCTCGACCGGCTCCGGTTCCGGGGGGTCGGCCGCAGCGCCGACCACCGAGGCCGCGCCCGTCGCCGCGGTGACCTACACACCAGCGGCCGGCTCCACCGACGTGTCGCCCTCGACGCCGATTTCGGTGACCGTCGCCGACGGGACCTTCCAGCAGGTAGCGCTGACCACGGCCGACGGCCGGACGGTCGCCGGAAGCCTGGATCCCGCGAAGACCACCTTCACCGTCACCGAACCGCTGGGGTACGACGCCGTCTACACCTGGACCGGCACCGCCGTGGGGAGCGACGGCAAGACGGTCCCCGTCGAGGGCACTGTCGGAACCGTCGCCCCGGCGTCCATCACCTCGGTCTCGACGAACATCGGTGACGGGCAGGAAGTGGGCGTCGCGGCGCCGATCATCCTGAAGTTCGACGATGCGATCGTCGACAAGAAGGCCGTCGAGAAGGCGTTGACCATCACGACGAACCCGCCCACCGTCGGATCGTGGGCCTGGTTGCCCGACGACGGCGGGTCGCGGGTGCACTGGCGTCCGCAGAACTACTGGGCACCCGGCACGTCCGTGCAGGTGTCGGCCAAGTTGTACGGCGTGAACTACGGCGGCGGCGCGTACGGCGACTCCGACGTGAGTATCGATTTCACCATCGGTCGCAGTCAGGTGGTCATCGCCGACGCGACCAGTCACCGCATGCAGGTGGTCCGCGACGGCGTGACCGTCATGGACATTCCCGTGAGCTACGGCGAGGGCAACGAGGACCGCAACGTCACGCGCAGCGGCATCCACGTGGTGTCGGAGAAGTACGAGGACTTCCTGATGTCGAACCCGCCGTTCTACGAGAACGTGCGCGAACGGTGGGCCACCCGCATCTCCAACAACGGCGAGTTCATCCACGCGAACCCGCTGACCACCGGCGTCCAGGGATCGTCGAACGTCACCAACGGCTGCATCAACCTCTCCACCGAGGACGCCCAGACGTACTTCCAGATGGCCGTCTACGGCGATCCGGTCGAGGTCACGGGCACGCGCATCGACCTGTCGGCGGCCGACGGCGACATCTACGACTGGGCTGTGGACTGGTCCACGTGGCAGTCGATGAGCGCCTTGGCCGCCTGACCGATCGGTCTCAGCGGCGGCTGAAGCGCCCGCCCGGAGCCTGATCGCGCGGGCGCATGACGATGGTGTCGAGGTTGACGTGCGGGGGACGCGACGCCGCGAAGGCGATCACGTCGGCGATGTCCGAGGCCACCAGCGGGTCGATACCTTCGTAGACCTTCGCGGCCTTGTCCGCGTCGCCGTCGAAACGCACGAGGGAGAATTCGGTCTCCACGGCGCCCGGTGCGATCTCCGTCAGGCGGACGGGCGTGCCCAGCAGCTCGCCGCGCAGCGTCCGGTGCAGAACGCCCTGCGCGTGCTTGGCCGAGGTGTAGCCGGAGCCGTTGTCGTAGGTCTCGAAGGCCGCGATCGAGGTGATGGTGACGATGAGGCCGTCACCGGACTCGATGAGCTTGGGCAGGAGTGCCTTCGTCATCCGCAGCGTGCCCAGGACGTTGGTCTCCCACATCCAGCGCCAGTCCTCGAGGTCGGCGGCCAGAACGGGGGCCAGGCCCTTGGCGCCGCCGGCGTTGTTCACCAGGATGTCCACGCGCGGAATCACCGCGGTGAACGCGGCGACGGAATCCTCGTCGGTGACGTCGAGAGCCAGCGCTGTTCCGCCGATCTCCTCGGCCAGCGCCTCGAGCCGGTCCACCCGGCGTGCGCCGACGACGACATGGAATCCGTCGGCGGCCAGTCTGCGGGCGGTGGCTTCCCCGATTCCCGAACTCGCTCCGGTGACGACGGCGGTGCGCTGAGGTGACTGAGTCATGAGGACAAGCCTAGGACGCCGGTGTGTCAGCTCGCGATCGCGCTGTACCCGGACGCATCTCCGGCGACGACGCGGGAGTACTCACCGTGCACGCTCACCGGGACGTCACCGGCGAGGGTGATGCGTTCGAGGCGGCGGTACTGGTCGTCGTAGTCGGAGACGGCGTAGTGCTGGGTGGACCGGTTGTCCCAGATGGCGATGTCGCCGGGCTCCCACGACCACCGGATGGTGTTCTCGAGGCGCGTCACCCGATCCTGGAGCAGCTCGAAGATCGCGCGGAATTCCTTCGAGGACAGGCCGGTGAAGGATTTGGCGAAGTGGCCCAACACGATCGAGCGCTTACCCGTCTCCGGGTGGACGCGAACGACGGGGTGTTCCGTCTCGAAGTACTCGCTGCGGAACTCCTCGCGGTAACGCTGGGCGGACGACGACACGGACTTCTCGGCCGCGACGGCCGCGTAGTCGTAGACGTTGGTGTGCACGGCCCACAGCGAGTCGGCCAGCGCCGCGATCGCCGGCGGCAACTGCTCGTAGGCAGCGGTCGTCGACGCCCACGTCGTGGTGCCGCCGTAGGCGGGCAGGGTCACCGCGCGCAGGATCGACGCCTTCGGGATGCGGTCGACGAACGTGACGTCGGTGTGCCAGCTGTCCGCTTTGTCGTACGTGGAATCGGTGGCGAGCGTGCGGGTTCCGCGCGAGCGCACCGTGGGGTGCGGTGTCGTGGGGATACCGAGGCGCTCCGCGAACGCGTACTGGACCTTCTCGTCGACGTGGTGCTGTCCTCGGAAGAACACGACCTCGTGCTCGAGAAGTGCGTCGTTGATGTCGGCCACCACGTGCGACGGCAGATCTCCGCCGAGGCGCACATCGTCGATACGTGCGCCGATGTTCGCGCCCAGTTTCACGGTCTTCATGGGCTCACTGTGGTCCTGTTCGTGCAGGATGTCGACCTTTCGAATCACCTCGAGCGAAACAGGCGATTCTGCAGCGCGGCGACATCAGTGCTACTTTTCGGTCATGGCACCAGCGAGGAAGACCGCGCCGCGGGTCACCTATGTGACCGCTGCTCTCGGTTCCCGCCTGCCTCTCGCTCGCGAACTCTGTTGTCGACGCGGACTCGTCCGAGACTGATCGCGCGTCGCTCGGTGAACTGATCTTTCGGTTCGTCGCACGGGTACGACCGGCCTCGGCACTCTCGCCTCCGGCTCACCCCGTCACTTCAGTTCCGAGGAACCTTCATGTCTGTCTCGACATTCGCTGCCTCCACCCCGGCTCGCTCCCCGCTCGGGCGGCCCCCGCACACCAGAACCGGCCGCGCACGCCCGGCTCGCGTCGTCGCTCCCGAACTCCGTGTCAGTGACACCCCCGCCGCCGTGGTGTTCCGCGCCGTCGTCCAGCGCGGGCCGGTCTCGCGCGACGTCATCGTGGGCGCCACCGGCATCAGTACCGCGACCGTCAATCGTCATGTCAGCGCCCTGATCTCGGCAGGACTGCTCCGCGAACGCGCGGACCTGTCGACGTCCGGCGCCGTGGGACGCCCCCGTGTACCCGTCGAGGTCGACCACGAGGGGCAGTGCACTCTGGGCGTCCACATCGGTGCCACGACGACCCGCATCGTCGCCGTCGATCTCCGCGGGACCGTCCTCGGCGGGGTGGAGATCCCCACTCCGTCCGGCAGCCATTCCGGCGCACTGCGATCCATCGCGGAGAGCGCCGCCGCATTCGCCGCGCGGTGGCACCGACGCCGCATCCTCTTCGTCGGCGTGGCCATCGGCGGGCGTGTGAACGCGCAGAAGGGCACCGTCGATCACCCCCGCCTCGCCTGGTCCGATGCCCCGGTGGGTGCTGTTCTGGGGGAGCGGCTCGGCGCCGTGGTGGCCGTGGCGCCGCACGTCGAGGCGATGGCGGCGTCGGAGCTGTTGCTCGCACCGGAGACGCCGGAAAAGGATCACACGGGCACTTCGCTGTACTTCTATGCGCGGGAGATGACGGGGTTGGCGCTGACCATCGACGGTCGGGTGCACACCCCCGCGGGCGGCCCGGGGTCGATCGCTCATCTACCGACCGGCTCGTCGGCCGTGTGCGACTGCGGCCGTACCGGATGCCTCGAGGCGACCGTGAGCGATCGATCGGTGCTCGCGGCGGCGCGCGCGAGTGGTCTGGTCGACGAGTCCGAGCGGTCGATCTCCGCGGTGTACCTCGCCGCGCGTACGGGTTCACCTGTGGCGGAACAACTTCTGAACGATCGCGCCGATGCACTGGGTCGTGCCCTCGCGCTGGTGCACGACGTCGTCAATCCGGACAGCGTGCAGGTGGGTGGGCAGGCGTTCACCGCGTACCCGGCCACGATGCCGCGCGTCGAAGCCGCGTTCGCGGCAGCGAGTTCGGTGGCCACGTCGGGGCGGGTGCGCGTGACGACCTTCGGCAAGCGCGTGCAAGATCATGCGGCGGCCGCGGTGTCCCTCGGCTCGCTCTACGCCGATCCCGTGGTGACGATGCGCAAGATCGACGCTCAGCGCTGATCGCACGGGGAATACTGCGGACACGACAGCACCCGATCTCCGGTTCTACTTCGACCCGGTGTGCCCGTTCGCCTGGATGACCAGTAAGTGGGTCCGCATCGTCCAGGCGCAACGGGACTACACCGTCGACTGGAGCTTCATCTCCCTCCGACAACTCAACGCGCACATCGATTACGAGGCGCACTTCCCGCCCGAGTACGAGGCGGGACACACCGCGGGACTCCGGCTGCTCCGGGCTGCCGCGAGCGTGCGGGCCGAGCACGGCCGGGAGGCGATGGGCCCGCTGTACGCCGCGTTCGGCGCCCGCATCTTCGATGCGGAACCGGTTCCCGACGAGGCCGGTGCTCACGCGCACCGCGGAACGGCCGAGTTCCTCGCACCGATCCTCGCCGAGCTCGGCCTGCCCGAGCATCATGCTCGGGCTCTGGACGACACGTCGCTCGACGAGGAGATCCAAGCGTCGACCGACGAGGCGCTGTCGCTCACGGGCAAGGACGTCGGCACACCGATCATCCACGTGGAGCCGCCCGAGGGCGTGGCGTTCTTCGGCCCGGTCATCAGCCGGCTCCCGTCGGACGCCGAGGCGGCCGAGCTGTGGGACCACGTCGTGGGACTGGCACGGTTCCCCGGGTTCGCGGAGCTGAAGCGAAGTCTGCGGGAGCTGCCCCAGCTGCGAGCCCTCGGCGTGTCGGACGACGAGGCGGGCGTGCAGCAGGACTGGCACGGCGGTAGTCGGCGCCCGAAGAAGTAGCTACTGCGTCGGTACGGGGTACTTCGCGAGGTACTTCTCCCGCTTCGCGGGCTGGATGTTCGAGCGTCGGAGGTCGCCGTCGTAGTGCGCGACCACGCGCTTGTCCATCAGCGCCCGCCACAGGAACGGGAAGTACGACACGAGGATCAGGGGCGCGTAACCCGCAGGCAGCTGCGGAGATTCGGGCATGCTGCGCAGGATCTGGTAGCGACGGGTCGGGTTCGCGTGATGGTCGCTGTGGCGCTGGAGGTGGTAGAGGAAGATGTCGGACACCGCGTAATCGCTGTTCCAACTGTGCTCGGGTGTGCAGCGCTCGTAGCGGCCGTTGTCCTTGGTGCGTCGAAGCAACCCGTAGTGCTCGAGGTAGTTCACGGCCTCGAGCAGCGAGATGCCGTACACCGCCTGCAGAACCAGGAACGGCAACAGTTCGAGACCGAACACGGCGACCAGTGCGCCCCAGAGCACCAGACTCATCGCCCAGGCGGTCAGGTTCTCGTTCGACGGTGACCAGGTCCGCTTGTTCATGCGCTGCAGGCGTTCTCGCTCGAGCACCCAGCCCGATCGGAACCCGCCGAGAACGCTGCGGGGGTAGAACTGCCACAGCGTCTCGCCGAGACGCGAGCTGGCCGGATCCTCGGGCGTCGCGACGCGGACGTGGTGGCCCTTGTTGTGCTCGACGTAGAAATGCCCGTAGAAGCTCTGGGCGAGCACGATGCGCGACAACCACCGTTCCCACTCGATCTTCTTGTGTCCCAACTCGTGTGCCGTGTTGATCCCGATGCCGCCCACCAGTCCGATGGTCAGCGCCAGCCCGATCTTCGAGGCCATCGACAGACCGTTCTCGAGTCCCAGCCAGGACAGGTCGTCGGCCGTCAGCAGATACGACGACAACACGATGCCGACGAACTGCATCGGGATGTACGCGTAGACGCAGCCTCGGTACCAGAAGTCCGCCTCGAGGGATTCGACGAGTTCCTCGGGCGGGTTCTCGTCGAACGGGACGATGATGCGGTCCGCGATCGGGACAACAACGTAGAGGAACAGTGCGCCGGACCACCAGGCCACCTGGGAGGCGGTCGGTGCCCACCACTGCAAGGCGTAGACGAGGCCCACCGAGATGACGGGGAGCATCGGAGCGATGAGCGCCCACGGCCAGTAGTACCTGTTGAGGTCACGCCACTCACCCGTCTTCGGCGAGATGGAGCGCTGGTGTGTTTCGGTCACGTCGAAACTTTACCGACGCGTCGGCCCTGCTCAGGCTGGTGACGATGCCCTTCTGACATCCCACAATCAGCGCTCGATAAGTTGGTGTCATGGCAATACGCGAGGCCTTCGGCCGCGACGGGACGTCCCTCGTCTACCGCATCACGGGGGACGTCGGGGCACGGCCGTTGGTCCTGCTCCACGGGTGGGCGCAGACGGGAGCGTGCTGGGGCGACGGCCTGCTGGCGGAACTCGCGGAGCGCTACCGGGTGATCGCCGTCGATCTGCGGGGACACGGAGCATCCGGCGCTCCCGCCGATGGATACGACCGCTCCGAGCTGTGGGCCGGCGACGTCCATGCCGTGCTCGAGCAGGAAGGCATCCGCTCGGGCGCCGTCGTCGCCGGGTGGTCGTACGGCG
Organism: Rhodococcus sp. MEB064; assembly: GCF_000834565.1. Classification (NCBI taxonomy): domain Bacteria; kingdom Bacillati; phylum Actinomycetota; class Actinomycetes; order Mycobacteriales; family Nocardiaceae; genus Rhodococcus; species Rhodococcus sp. MEB064. Next base: position 1,025 of record NZ_JXQS01000025.1, on the reverse strand, counting down.
GGCTGGTGCTGTGCGACTACCTCTCCGTGTACGGGACCGCAGCCGTCGACGGCGTCGTGCTCGTCTCCGCCATCACCGCGATCGGACCGGACCGTCCGGGCGGAGCGGTCGGATCGTCGATGCGGGCGGCGATCCCGGGAGCCATGAGCGAGGATCCGCGCGTCGCGATCCGCGCGCTCGGCAGTTTCGGCAAGGCTCTGACCGGCCCCGGCGAGGGCCTCGGTGAGCAGGCGCAGGCCTTGTTCGGCGCCAGCCTGTCGACGCGTCCGCGGGTCCGGTCGGCGGTGTTCCGCCGCGATCTCGAACACGACGCCACCCTGGCGGCACTCGATGTTCCCGCGTTGGTGCTGCACGGCACCGCGGACACCGTCGTCGAGTTCTCGGCCGGGGAGCACACCGCGTCGGTGATCCCGGACGCGCGGACGTCGTGGTGGGACGGCGTCGACCACGGTCCCTTCGTCGCGGACCCTGCCCGCTTCCTGTCCGAGCTGACGGGTTTCGTCGACTCTCTGGGTTAGTCCACACACGTGATGCGTGTCAGAACGGTGGTGGGTCGTCGGTGTCGGCGAATTCGCGGGCCCGGCGGTTGCGGTTGCGTTCGTTCCTCCGGCGGGCATGCTTGTCCGCCAGACGTGTGCGGCGTCTGTTGGGGGGAGTGCGGGGCGGACTCGGCGGTGGATCGGGTACGTCGAAGGAGACGTCGGTGAGTCCGGGGTGGATGTCGTATCCGTTGTGCGCCGGCCCCGGGACGACGAGGCCCTCGGGTGTGGTGACGGTGGAGACGACGCGTCCGGTGTCGTCTTCGGTGTACTGATCGTCGACGAAGTCACCGAACGTCTTCAGGTTGTGGTGGAACCTGCATTTGCCGCCGAGGTTGACGTCGGTGGTCTGGCCGCCGCCGTCGGGATCGTCGTGTTCGTACTCCGCGATGTGGTCGAGATCGCCGGTCCACACTCCACGGTTGCAGCCGGGCCAGGTGCAGTACTGGTCGCGGATGCGCACGAACGTGTCGAGGGCGCTGGAGG